>DQZA01000021.1 GCA_011042035.1 Desulfobacteraceae bacterium | reverse complement strand
GTTTCATTTTTATAGTGGCATCGGGGGAAGGCTGGATTTTATTAGGGGGGCTGCCATGTCCAAACGTGGCAAATCCATCATTGCCCTCCCCTCCACCACTAGGGATGGAAAGAGATCTAGGATTAGGGCGCACCTTGAAGAAGGGGCAGGTGTGGTAGCCACCAGGGGGGATGTACAGTACGTGGTAACAGAGTATGGAATCGCCTATCTCCATGGAAAGTCCATTAGAGAAAGGGCAATGGCCCTTATAAACATTGCCCATCCAATGTTTCGAAAACAACTCCTTGACGAGGCAAAGAAACATGCATACGTGTACCCGGACCAAATTTTTATTCATACACAGTATCATGCCTATCCTGAAGAGGAAGAATCACGGGAAGCTCTGAAAGACGGCACTCCGGTCACCATCCGTCCCATAAAACCCACCGACGAGCCACTCCTTCAGGACTTCTTTTACTCCCACTCAGACGAGACTGTTTACAGAAGGTATTTTAGATCAGTAAGATCTATGCCCCACTCAAAGGCCCAGACATTGGTTAACCTAGATTATAAAGATAACATGGCATTCGTTGCTACAATTGGAGAGATCGGCTTTGAAAAGATAATAGGAGTTGCAAGATACGCCAAGGAAAAGGATCACCCAGGTATGGTGGAAGTAGCCTACACAATCCGAGAGGATTACCACAGGTTGGGCCTTGGCTCAATTTTACAGGATAGGCTAGAGCACTATGCAAAGAAAATGGGTTTTAAAGGGGTTGCAGGATACCTGTTTGAAGACAACGTTGCCATGCTCAGGACCTTTGCTAGAAAGGGGAGATACAAGGGAGATGTAGTCAGCGATGGAGTTATTCGAGTGTGGAGGGTGTTTGAAGAAGGCGTAGGGCGAAGGGAGACAAGAGGTAGGCGGATGGTCTCTAGCCCCAACTAACTGTGTAATTGACACATGACCCATAACCTTGCTACAAACAAAAAAACTGACCCAATGACTACGAAGAGCCTGCGGGCAATAAAATGGCCAAGAGACCCTATACCGTATTTATTTGCCAGAGTTGTGGTTATCAAACGCCCAAATGGATGGGCCGGTGCCCTGACTGTGGCCAATGGGACAGCCTTGTAGAAACGTCAAAGGAGCCCAAAAGAACTGCCATCAACTTTAGGTCCTCCGCTGCTCCCCAAGCAATAGATCAGATATCCATAAATCCAGAGATCCGGATCTGCACTGGCATAGGGGAGTTTGACAGGATTCTTGGGGGAGGGGTAGTTTCAGGCTCGGTCATACTCATAGGCGGAGAACCTGGAATCGGAAAGTCAACTCTGGTGTTACAGGTCCTGGACAGGCTTGCCATGACGGGCATAACGGCCCTCTATGTCACGGGCGAGGAGTCCATAGTGCAGATTAAGATGCGGGCTTCTAGACTTGCCGTAAGCTCACAGGACCTTTATGTCTTGGCTGTCACATCCTTGGAAGAGTGTTTAGAGAAGGCATCAGAACTCAAACCTTCAATAGTGGCGGTAGATTCCATTCAAACTATGTACAGTGAAGAATTCTCCTCTGCTCCAGGAACCGTCGGGCAGGTGAGAGAAGTGGCTGCCAAGCTAATTAATTTCTCCAAGTCCACCAACATCCCGGTTTTCTTAATAGGGCACGTTACCAAAGAAGGGGCAATCGCCGGGCCAAAAATCCTGGAGCACCTTGTGGACACTGTCCTTTACTTTGAAGGTGACTCGAACCATATTTATAGAATCCTACGTTCAGTGAAAAACCGTTACGGATCAACCAACGAAATAGGTGTCTTTGAAATGCGAGACACGGGCCTAATGGAGGTAGGTAACCCTTCCCATCTTTTCCTGCAGCAAAGGCCAGTGGGGGCATCAGGCTCCGTGGTAATCCCCTGCCTCGAAGGAACCCGCCCTCTGTTACTTGAGGTTCAGGCCTTAGTAGGTCCCAGTCCTTTTGGGGTGCCGAGGCGAACGTGCATGGGGGTTGACCCCAATCGCATCTCGTTGCTGGTGGCAATACTGGGCAAAAGACTGGGTCTTGAACTCGGCGATCAGGACATCTTTGTTAATGTGACAGGCGGCCTCAAGCTGGAAGAGCCCGCCTCAGATCTAGGCTTGGTCGCGGCCCTTATTTCCAGTTTTCTTAATCGCCCTGTTGATATGGACACGGTTATCTTTGGAGAAGTTGGATTGGCCGGCGAGGTTAGGGGTGTAAGCCAGTCCGCACTAAGGTTGAAAGAATCTGCCAGGCTGGGTTTTAACAAGTGCATTCTTTCAAAAAATAGCATCGGAGAAGCCCAGTTGCCCCAAGGAATCAAGATCACTGAAGTGGGTTCGATTCAAAAATTATATGAGATTCTTTTTTCATAGTGGCTGGCGCCTTTCCAACGAGTACTTAGCTTTCCAAAAGGCTTGAAAGAATTTTCAATGTCAGCTGCTTTGCCTTGTGGTAGGTCGCGGGTCCTTCCTGTTCTCCCCATCCTCATATAACCTTGCTTTCCCGAACTCCCCGGGCCACTGCTTGTGCTATAGAAAGACAAGAGGTTAATCCCGGGCTGTCAATCCCAAGTAGGTGAATGGCAGGCCCATTTTCCATATCAGGCAGCACAATGAAGTCCTCTTCCCCCTTTAACCGGGCCTGAAGGCCCATCTGGTGAAAGGTAAGGCGCGGTCTTTATAGATGTGTGACAGCTTCCACGCAATAGCGCAACCTATCACCCCTGCACCTATAATAGCAATGTCTATCCTGTGATAACTTTCTGCCATTTGCAAACTTCGAGCCCGTTATAGGGTGGTCAGTTGGAGTATTCGAAATCCTTTTTGGGCGAGAAACTGCTTTAGGTCAGAGGAAAGGAATAACGGTGTAGCAATCACCGCATTCTTGTCCGCGTCTGCAAACACCACTCCCTGGATTTTGATCTTAATTTGAAGCGCAGAAGAGCCTTGTGTTGCATTCAGGCTATGCAGCCCCCTATCAAAAGGAATCTCCAAGAACCCAAGGGTATCGGCCACTATGGCCTCTGGGTCGGTAACTCCAGCGAGCTGAAGCACCCTAAACTCGTGATCCTTTAGGAATGAAACCATATCTTTCTCAATGCCCGTAAGATCAATTATACTGTCTTGCTTCCTTGTTCTTAGAAAAATATCCGCCTTTACCACAAGGTTAAAGTCGCTCTTCTCATTTCCCATCACAGGAATTCCCACATCTTCCTTGAACTTGTGTCCAGTTGCCCTGAGGATTGCTTCCACAAGATCCTTTACGCCTTTGCCAGCATCAATCTCGTCTACTTTTACCTGGGTGACATCCGTAGAACCAGTTGCAGGGGGAAAGCTTATGACTTTGATGCCCATTGCTTCCAGGAAGGCCTCAACAGCTGGACTCACCTGTTCCATACCTCTTTGCCCGCCCAAGGCCAATACCACGGTGCCAAAGCCATTCTTCAAAGGTTTCTCAGACCTCACTAGCACCCAGTGAGCGGAAACCGACACCGGTATCGGGCCATCAAAATCAAGTGTTTCTCCCTTGTTCAATACCCGTACGTACCCTGCCTTGGATATAATCTCTTGCAGTGTGTTTGCAAGGCTGTCCTCTTTGCCCAGGGGTACTACCCGGTAGCTGCTCCAGCTCTCTTCAATAAGTTTACGGACTCTGTCGGGTAGCTTATCATAGGCGTCCAAGATAACTCGCCTTCCTGACAAAAACGTTATTAACGGAAAAGAAGCGGCCTTGAGATCGATCTGCCCTCCTGAGCGAAGGGGTATAAAGTGCTCTCCCGTATCTTTCCAGTCCTCTCCGATAGCTAAAAATAAGCTCTTAAGCTCAGCGAGATAAGGACTAGGTACTTTATTACCTTTCAACAAAGACGGTTTCTCCGCAACCTGCC
>DQZA01000169.1 GCA_011042035.1 Desulfobacteraceae bacterium | reverse complement strand
TTTTTCCTTATACTGCTGACAGCAATAGATGGCAAGCAACAAATAGGCAGTCAGGCCGGCGAGTATCTGGACCATCAACCCATGCTCACGGCTAGCAGTCAGATGGTAGGCATCGAGGTGGCGCTTCCACGCAACCATTTTTGAGACAGGGCGACTGGGGAGATAGAAGGAGATGGGGAGACGGAGGAGACTGGGAGACTGGGAGATGGGGAGAGGGAGGTGACACGGTGATTGTGAAGCAATCTCTCATGGTATTACCCATTTCTCTGGCTCAGAGATCATTAGCACGAGCTGGCCTATAATATGATCATATTTTCTCTCCAGTCTGTGGGCGAGTTCTTCCTCGACATACGAACACTTAAGCGCAAACTCCAGCCAAACCTGTGTCTCACAGGCTTCACTTTCAGCATCATTCAGCTTTGCAACAAAGGCTGCTTTATAACGCCGCTTCCTCCATGCTTCTTTCAACAGCAGGCCAAAGGCAAGGGGCTAGAGGAGGTTGAGGTCTTCCATATCCTTGAGGGGGTCAATGCGACGCATTTGTGTGACAGCATCGAATCCAGTATCGGCAGTTATTATCTCTCGAAGCTCATACCGAGTCATTACTGCCAAGTGGATTAAGTCTCTCGGGCTAAGGATTGGATACTGTTCAGCCAGTTTTCGTGCTAGATGTACATCCATCTCATCAATTGGCAGAATACGCCCGGTCATGAGTTGATGGAAGTTGTCGAATACAGCATAGCCCTTCTCCCTTTCATCGATGTGGAGATACCGGTAAAGAATCTCTTGCATTACCTCGGAGTCAGTGACCGCATCAAGACGTCCCTCTGCGATTGCCAAAATCACCTGGCGGCAAGGTTCTCTAAGAGGATGAGGAGTTCCACCTGCATACATTGGGATGTTTACATCTATAAAGACACGTCTCAACGTTGGGTCCCTTTCAGATGACCTGCCTCAATTTCCCGTTTCATTTGTGACCAGCTAGCTGTCGGTGCCCCGACCTGAAAAAGCGCTTCGGCTGCACGTAGACGGGCCTCGCGGTCCTCCCTCAGAAGGAGGTCAATGGCTTCACGCACTAACTTAGCAACTGAGATGCCCCGCCGCTCTGCTTCGCGCCGCAACAGGTGCACTGTTTCGGGTGCCAATCGAACCTCAAGCCGCTCACTCAGCGTCTCCATGCTAATCCCCTTTTTTCTTCTTACGGTTACGGCTAATTTTACCGTAGCTCCTCCTTGTGGTCAATCCCCGTATTCCATCTCAAATCCCTACCTCCTGATATCTGGCCCCAGGTAGGAGAGGGGGAGAGAGGGAGAGGGGGAGGAAGGGAGAAGGTTTGTTGGGAAGCAGTATTTTATTGAGATGGGCAAACTCCAGTCCTACAATGCCAGTAAGACTCAATAAGCAAGAATACACCTTATGCCAGAGGTCACCGTATCGTCAAAAGGGCAAATTGTATTGCCAAGGAAAATCAGAGAGGCCTTGGGAATAAATGAGGGAGAGCGGCTCCGCGTCAGCCTTGTAGATGGCAGGATCATTATTGTCCCAACCCATTCCCCTTCTAAGAATGAATGGAGGAATTGGCGAGGGATGCTGAAAGGAACCCGCGCCCTCCAGCAACATGTTGCTGAGCATGCAGAAGAGGCCAGGAAATGAGTATTTGTCTTGATGCCTTTGCAGTTCTTGCTTGGCTTCAAGATGAGCCTGGCGCAAACCAAGTTGAAGACCAATTGAACCAGGCAACTGAGCAGGAAACGTATACCTGTTACATGTCCACCATAAACCTTGGAGAGGTTTACTATCGACTGCTCCGTGCCATGGTTGTGCTAACGTAAAATTGACCAGGAAAAGGCTCTCTACCAATCGCATTGGTCGAACCCACGCGAAACCGGGTGAGAGAAGCAGCTCGCCTAAAAGGCCGCTTTGCCATCGCCTACGCCGATGCCTTTGCCGCACAGGTTGCTGCTGAAAAGGGGATCCCCCTTATAACAGGAGACAAAGAATTGTCGCTTCTGGAAAGAGAGGGCCTCATCGCCACCCTTTCTCAAAACATGAGAGACACGATAGGAAAAAGCCTAAAACCAAACTTGAAAGTATTTTTTTATTTGACATGATAATCTAAATATGTTCTTTAAATTATCATGTTTGAGCGATACATAAAGCATGCATTGCGTGAAACAGAAACTTGTTTCTTGTGGGGCCCCAGGCAAGTCGGCAAAAGCACCTTGCTCAAAACCGTATTTCCCGCGGCCAAGAGATATGATCTGCTTCTTTCAGATGAGTATTTCAGACTGGTGCAGAACCCTGCTCTGATTCGTGAGGAGTGCATGGCTTCTGGACTCAACGGTGAAAATCAAACCGAGCCAATTATAATTGACGAGGTGCAGAAGGTTCCAGAGCTCCTGGACGAAGTGCACTGGCTCATGGAGAATCTGGGATTGAGGTTCATCTTATGTGGATCAAGTGCAAGGAGGGTCAAACGAAAAGGTGGAAATTTGCTTGGCGGAAGAGCGGTCCGCTACCAATTATTTCCACTGGTATACCCTGAAGTCCCTGATTTTTCCCTTGAAAGGGCTTTGCATTCCGGTCTGTTGCCAAGGCACTACCTTAGCAAGAATCCAAAAAGATTATTACAGTCTTATGTGGGTGACTATTTGAAGGAGGAAATTGCCCAAGAGGCTGCCACAAGAAACCTAGCTGCTTTCAGCAGATTCTTGGAAGTCGCTGCCCTTTCCAATAGTGAAATCATAAATTATACAAATATCGCAAGCGATTGCGGGGTGAGCAGTCCAACAGTGCGTAGCTACTATGAGATACTCGAAGATACTCTCATAGGCCACTTTATCCCTGCATTTAGAAAAAGAAAGAAGAGAAGGCTAATCCATGCCCCCAAATTCATTTTCTTTGATGTGGGCATCGTGGGCTACCTGACACGCCGCGGGAAGGTTGAGCCAGGATCAGAGGTGTTCGGGCGGGCTTTTGAGCATTTTATTTGTCTGGAAGTGTTGGCGCATTCAACCTATTCGGAGCTGTTCTATTCGATAGCTTACTGGCGAACCGCTTCGCAATTTGAGGTGGATCTTGTCCTGGGAGATCACGAGGTTGCAATTGAAATAAAGGCAACCACGCAAACGAGAAGCAGGCATCTCAAGGGACTTAGGGCCTTTAAAGAAGAGTACAAAGCTGAAAAATATATCCTGGTCTCTCTGGATCCCAGCCCAAGACTAACCGAGGATGGGATCCTGATTCTGCCGTGGGAGGAATTTCTTAAGAGGCTGTGGTCAGGAGATATTATCTGAGGATATTTAACGTCTTATTTACTTATTTCCTACTGCGTACAATGTCCCTCTCCCCCTCACCCTCTCTCAAAATATCCCCTCATTGTGAGACAGTTCTTGTTCCTCTCTTGAGGTTGACAATATGATAAGTTTGGATCAAACTCCAAAATTATCTTGACATTTTTAGGTATTATATCCAAATTAATCTTATGCGTAGAAATCTTGAGACCTCTATCAAATCCGATCTTGCTTCAAAACTTATCCTGATATCTGGCCCCAGGCAGGCGGGAAAAACTACCCTGGCGCGGCAGATCGCTGAGTCCATTTCACAAGGCAGGCACGTGTATTTGAACTGGGATCACCCTGAACATCGTAAAGCCATACGATCCCTGGATTGGCCCCGTTCTGCTCCTGTAGTTGTGCTCGATGAAATACACAAATACCCGGGCTGGAAAACGCTGGTAAAGGGCTTTTATGATGTTGAAGGTAAAACGCAGGCGATTATTATTAGCGGAAGCGCCAGACTGAATGTCTATAGGAAAGGGGGCGATTCGTTATTTGGCAGGGCCTTTCACTACAGGCTCCATCCCTTTTCTACGGGGGAAATCCT
>DQZA01000307.1 GCA_011042035.1 Desulfobacteraceae bacterium | reverse complement strand
GGGATATTGGCAACTGGCACCAATGCCTTTGGCCTCTTTGCGGTCAACGGCTCCAGGCGGGTTCCGTAGCCTGCTGCAAGTATCATTGCCTTCACGGGTTATGATCCTCTGGCTTTACATTTTGATCTTTATGGTCCATATTTGGCACAATGACCGAGTTAACTATCAATCTGGCTCTGTTTTGCAATATAGCATGAAAAGGACTATCAGATAAACCTCATTCATGAATCTCGGGAAAGCGATGCAATCCACGCTGGAACTAGCTGAACTCGACTCCAAAATTGCCCAGCTATTTATGGTGGGAATGCCAGGGACTGATCTGGATGAAAACACCAAACGGTTAATAGGAGACGTGGGCATTGGTGGCATTATCCTTTTTTCTCGGAATGTGAAGGATCCAGTTCAGGTGGCAGAGTTATGCGACTCTATACAGCAGCTTGCTACGCAGACGCAAGACAGGCCCCTGTTTCTTGCGGTGGACCAAGAAGGGGGCAGGGTTTCTAGGCTACGGGAGCCTTTTTCCCTATTTCCCGGTAACGAGGCAATAGGGAAAAGCTCCACGCCTGAGAAGGAAGCAGGAGAATTTGCGCGTGTCACCGCAAAGGAGATGGCTCTTGTGGGTTTGAACATGGACCTTGCTCCTGTGCTTGATGTACCCCGGGGTGAACCGGAGGAACACCTTAAGGGCCGGACTTTTGGCCCTGATCCTGAACTGACAAGTGGCTTGGGGAACATAATGATTAGGACACTGCAGAGTGGTGGCATAATGGCAGTGGCAAAACATTTTCCAGGTCTTGGGGCCGCAGGGCTTGACCCACATAAGACCGAATTAACAATAGATGTTCACGAGAACGAGTTGCGTAAAATAGATTTCAAACCATTTGAGGGCGCAATAGAAAGCAAAGTGGTTGGCATCATGATTTCCCATGCCTATTACCCTGCGCTCGATTCACAACGACCTGCCACCATGTCTCCTGTGATAATTGGGGAAATATTGAGAGAAGAGTTGGGGTTTAAGGGATTGATCCTGACAGATGATCTTGAGATGGGGGCCATTACACGGCAGTGGGGAGTGCCTGAGGCGGCAGCCCTGGCACTGGAAGCAGGGGCCGATGTGCTACTCATATGCGAAAACCAAGAGCTTGTGCCTCAAGCCATTTCAGAGATTCGAGACCGCATTTTACGGGGAAATATCCCTTTGCAACGGCTTCACGAGGCAGTGGAGAGGATAGTTAATATCAAAAATGAAAATATCTCTGAGTGGCATCCCCGCTTGCTTACCAATGTATATGAGTATTTTGCCGGGCAGGGCGAAGAAAAGGAACAATAGTGGCGACAGGTGCCTGTGGAATTGACTGTTCTGTGTGCAGGCTGAATTTGCTAGGCGAGTGTTCCACGTGTGGATCGGGCAAAAGTATAGAAGGAGCCAAGAAGAGAGGAGCTCAGGAACGCATACTGGGAGCCCCTTGCCCCATACTGGCCTGCGCAATAGATAACAATGTGGAGTTTTGTCCCAAGGACTGCGACGACTTTCCCTGCAACAATTTCAGGGACAAGCGTTATCCTTTCAGTGAGGGGTACTTGAATATGCAGGAAAGACGAAGACAGGCTCCACCACCCTCTTTAAGCCCAATAGGGGAGAGGGTGGTGGTACCTGGTGAGTACTGGCATGATCTTGCCAATAGTAACATGGGCGAAATTTGCAGGCGCGCAATGGCGGTCCAGAGGTCAGCCTCTTCTGTAATTCTGCCTTTTCTTAACTCATCGCTGCTCGTAGATGCTGAAAAAAGGGAGGGGTACGTAGATTTGGCAGAACGATGGGTACTCATTGACCACCCACTAACGCTTTTGACGGCCCTTGTATATCTGCTAAATGCAACCGAGGCAGTGCCTATGGATCAAATGGTGGGAGTGCAGGAGCTCAAGAGCTCCCACTTCTTCCAGGGACCCCACAAGTTGAAAACCGGTTCGGTTTTAAAGCGGTATGGCAATGATCCAGAAGGTTTTAAGAATGCTGCTATGGCCTTAGGTGGGCAAAGGGTCGATCTTGCAGACCTGGCGTTCAAGTTCACCGTGTTTCCCAAGATTCCCATCTACTACCTGTTGTGGAATGGAGACGATGAATTTCCCGCAAACCTGGTGGTGCTTTTTGATAAGAGCATTGAAAAACACCTGGCAGCGGATTCAATATGGGGGATAGTAAACCTGGTATCTGATCTTCTTGTCCTGGGACAGGGGATTAGCCCCCTCATTGCTCGTGGCTAAGTGGGTCTCATCTCACACAGTAGCAAGTGAATCTCTTCCTTGTTACCTCGGAGGACCTTTTTCCTTGCCTTGATTTGGTATCTATCGCTCATCCTTTGGAGAAACTCCATTGAACTGCGCCGCAGTCCTTCGGCGAGAATTATTACCCCCCTAGGGGTCAGGTATCGGTTGAAAAGCCTTTCCAGCGATTCATAGTCCTCTTTTCTGTAAACTACCTCTGAGCCAAAAATTATATCGAATTTCCCTTCGATATCGGGGTAATGCCAATCAAGTCTGCTTATCTCAATGTGTTCACAGTTGTTGAGCAAGGCGTTGGCCTTGGCAAACTCAAGAGCATCAGGGTCATATTCCGTAAGGGTTATCCTGTGGCCAAAGCATGCAGCAACAATTCCTGCCACGCCCAGACCCGCTCCTATTTCCAAGCAGGTCTTATTGGGGTCCGGCTGGATCGTGCTCATGTGGAGGGCTAGAACTACAGACGGTTCCCAGATTCTCGCCCATAATGGGAAATTGTGCATGGAAACATCGTCATCGAGTAAAAGTTCAAGATCACTTGGAGTGTAAAACTTAAACTTCCTGCCCCCTACCCCTATTTCAGTAATATTAGGTCGGAATTTTTCCTTGAAGCCATTCAGATCGAACATATCTTTTCTCTCCATCCCAGGCAATAATACTACTTTTGCCCATTAATCCGCCAGAGGCGGGTTAATTCCCCGCCCCTTGGGGCGGTCTAGATGATTTCCGATTGATACCCCGCTGCTTGCGGCGGGGAAGTTCACTTGTATCAAGGTCTCGCCAGGGTATTGCAATTATCTCATATCGAGACAATTGAAAAGAATTTTGTTGGCCGGTTACCAAATTACTCCTTTTGGAACAGCCACTTGTATGATAGCTTGATGAAGAAAATCAGAGGACCTATAACTAGCCAGGGTAGAGGTGGGAAAGCATAGTGCCTGAATGTTATTCCGAATTTCAGAAGATGAAAACAGGAGGTGAACAACTGTGAACGGAATGAAGCTCATGGGAATAGGAGAGAATGGAACAATAATCGCTCAAAGGGCCAGATCCCAGGGCAAGCGAAATCCATTTGAGTCAACTTCCTTTAAAGAGGGAAACAGGTTGACCCTGGATCTTACGTATTTGTTTGATGCGCCTGGCCCGGGCGCAATAGCAAGAGAGGACTTTGAGGCCCTTATCCCAAAGGCAATGGATGCCCACCAGCTTCTTAAGGAAAACAAGGGCGACATATTTGACAAGGGCATCCCCATGACTGGCTGGCAAGATATGCCGGTTAGGATCACGGCCGATCACATCTCAGAGATAATCGACGCTGCCCAACGGCTGGTCTCAAAAATTGACGCCTATGTATCCCTGGGCATTGGAGGCTCTTATCTTGGCATTGAGGCCACCATCAAGGCCCTTACGCATCAATACTTCAACCAGTTGAGTAGGGAGGCAAGGGGCGGAGCACCCGAAATTTACTTTCTTGGCCAGAATATGGATCCGGATTACTTCCGTGACACGCTGGATATGCTGGAAGGAAAGACTGTAGGGATCAACGTAATATCAAAATCCGGCACCACAACAGAAACAGCCATTGCATTCCGGATAATGAGGAGGTTGTTGGAAGAAAACTGGAGCGAAAAGGCCCGGGACCTTATCATGGTGACG
>DQZA01000279.1 GCA_011042035.1 Desulfobacteraceae bacterium | reverse complement strand
TACTGACATTTTTTCTCCCCGCAAAGACACCCCTAATAGCCAAGTCGAGACTGGCTCCCATAATAGTATCATCGTACCAGAACATGGTTAGCTTGGTGTCCCCTGATTTTTACAAGAAATGGAAAGAAAGATTTTCTGAAAAGTCTCAAACTCCACCTGATGTAAGGAAACCCATCCCGTCTTCTAAAAAACCCGAAAATGGACACAAATAGACTCTCAGAGGCTATAGTAAGACTTGCTCGGCTTGCAGAGCGGTTGAGGGGACCTGGGGGCTGTCCCTGGGACGCCAAGCAGACCGACCAAAGTGTCAAGAATTATCTTCTCGAGGAGGCCTATGAGGTCCTTGACGCAGTGGACAAGGGGGACCCAGAACTAGTTTGCGGCGAGCTGGGGGATCTTCTCTTTCAAATAGTTTTTTTGGCACAATTAGGATCGGAGAGAGGAGAATTTGAGCTTGCCGATGTTGTAGAGCAAGTTGAGAAGAAGATGATTAGGCGCCATCCGCACGTATTTGGGGAAATGGTAGTGAAGGATGCAGATGAAGTAGCGCGCAATTGGGCTAAGATCAAGGAAGAGGAAAAGGGCACCAAAGGGGAAAAGGGCGTTAGGGCTTTGATGAAGGTCCCTTTGTCCTTACCTGCGCTGCTAAGGGCCCATAGGCTTTGCGAAAGGGCGTCGAAAATTAATCTGGGCCTCAGCAAGATGGAAGATCCAATTCGGCTTATTGAGGAAGGCCTTGAGGTACTCAAAGGTGCCAAAGAAAATCTTGACGCAGGAATTGAAGAGACACTTGGGTGCACTCTGATTTCCCTGGTAGAGGCAATACGTATGCGTGGGAAAAATGCGGAAGATATTCTGCGGAAAAGTAACCAAAGGTTTTTGGATGTGTTGGAGGCCTTGGAGGACGAACTTGAAAGACAAGGAATTGAGCTCCGTAGAGCAAGTGAAACCCAGATAATTGCTGCATGGAAGAAAGTAAAGGCCGGGAAGCCGTGATGGGACAAGGTTGTGGCATTGAGAAAAAAGAGCAGGAAGAGTAAATCAAGCTCTTCCTTATGGCCTATTTTCAAGTGGGTAATGGTTCCTGTTGGGGTGATTCTTGTCATTACGAATCTCCAGGTCTTGGCGGTGCGGTTCTTTAACCCCCCTTCCACTTCGTATATGATTTGGAAGGCCATAAGGTCCAGAGCCGACATAGCTCCAAAGAAACTCCGCTACTGGCGCTCGCTTGAAGAAATTTCCCCATATCTCAGAAAGGCGGTGTTGGCAGGTGAGGATCAACGCTTTCTATCTCATCATGGCTTCGACATAATAGAACTGGAAGGAGCAATAAAGGATCTGGCTCGAAAAAAGGGAAAGCGGGGAGCAAGTACTATCACCATGCAAGTGGCACGAACACTTTACCTGTGGCCTGGAAGGAGCTGGTTAAGAAAGGCAATTGAGGCTTACTATACAGTGTTGATAGAGCTTTATTGGCCCAAGGAGAGGATTTTAGAGGTGTATCTTAATACAGTGGATTGGGGTACAGGTGTTATAGGCGCTGAGGCGGCAGCTAGGAGATATTTTAGTACTACATGTTCCAAGATAACGAAGGGTCAAGCTGCGGCTATGGCTGCAATACTTCCAAGCCCTCACAAGTGGTCCCCAGTACGGCCCAATGGATATGTCAAACGCAGAAAAATGAGAATCCTGCGAGACATAGACAAGATGCCGCTATTGTGACATGAAATTTAAAGCTAATAGGATTATATACAAGATTAGGGGCATCAGCCTCAAATGGAAGCTCCTGATCCCTTTCTTGTCTCTGGCCTTCATAGGCACAGTGACCCTCGTCTATATTGGTCTCACATCGCAATATCGCCTCATAGAGAATCAGGAGAGAAAAGAAATTCAAAGGGCATATCAACTATTCCTTTGGGAGATAGAGAATACAAAGAGACAGATGCTTTCCCTTTCCACATTAATAGCTGAAGATGACACTGTGGTGAAACTTTTGGAGCAAAGGGACCGGCTCCAGCTCAGAGACAAAATGAGGTCCCTTTTCCTTAGCCTTAAAGAGCGATTTGGTGTGAGTCTCATTCATTTTCACGTACCTCCGGGAAGGTCTTTTTTGCGGCTCCACGCCCCTGAAAGCCATGGAGAAATGCTTGCTTATAGGAAAAGTATAATAGAGTCTTTAAGGACGAGAAAACCAGTGACGACCTTGGAGTGGGGCCTAACAGGTCTGGCCATAAGGGCCGTAAGCCCGGTTGTTTCTAATGGTCACCTGATAGGCAGCGTTGAAGTTGGATATCCCTTTGGGGGGGCATTTCTTTTTGGACTGAAAAAAACCTGGGGCCCAGACTTCACCGTGTACGAAAAAAGGGGGGAATCAACGTATGTACAATTGGCCTCGACCAGTGAGAGGGGAGGACTGTTTCTACAACTCAAGACAAGAATAGTGCCGGGCGGCACTCCAAAGGTTCTCATTGCCCCAAAAGGGTTTTCAAATACCTCTTTGCTTATCGGGCCGATCTTGGGTTACTACGGCGAAATCGTGGGTGTTGTGGAAATCGACATAGACAGGTCTGATATCAAAAAAAGCCATCAGAGAACAAAAGAGATGATGGCATTTGCTGGTTTGGCAGGTATTGCAATGTCATTTTTGCTTACCTGGCTGATAGCATCGATTTTTGTAAGGCCAATTCGAGAGATCGTAAAGGAGGCGGAGGAGATAGCTGAAGGAACAAGGGAGAGTCACCTGGGAGAGAGACCTGAAGATGAAATCGGGCACCTTAGCAAGTCTTTAAACAAGATGCTTGAGGTCCTTCAGACAAGACAAAAACAGATAGAAGAATACGCTAGAACATTAGAGCAGAGAGTCAGAGAAAGAACGGCTGACCTCGTTGCCTCTGAAGAAAAGTATCGCACTCTGGTAGATAACTTGCCACTGGTGGTCTACCGGCTCCAGGAGGATGGGACCACGGAATTTATAAATCCGTATTTTACAGAAAAACTTGGCTATACTCCAGAAGAAGTGGTGGGGAATAAGAATTTCTGGCGTATGGTTATATGTGGGGGGCGGGAATGGAAGTCAAGCATAATTGAGACATGCTGGGGAAGGACCAAGGAACTGCGCACCGAGAGGAAAGTTCGAAGCAAGGAAGGGCAACTATATATATTTATTGACCAAGCCATGCCCATGAAAGATGAAAAGGGTAATATCAAATGGATCGATGGTATTATGCTGGACATTACTGAGTTGAAAAGGCTTCAAGAAAGGGCGTTAAGATCCGAGGAGATTAGAATCCTAGGGGAAATGTCAGCGCGTTTTGCCCACGAATTCAGAAACCCTCTTGCCACTGCCGGAGGATTTGCGCGCAGACTTGCGAACAAGCTTCCAGAAGGGGGAGAATACAGGAAATTTGCTCAGATAATAGTAGAGGAAGTATCAAGACTAGAGAATATCCTCCGCATCATGCTTTCCTCCATAGAGCCCGTCGAACTTGCAATAGGCAAGGTGGACATGGGTAAGCTGTTAGAGTTGTGCATTCATGACCTAGAAAATGACTTGAGGAAGCGCGCAGTGAAATTGAATTTACAAATCCCGCAGCAGCTTCCCATAGCGCAGGCTGATGAAGATCTGTTGTTAAAGGCCTTAGAGAGTGTCCTTGGGCATGTCGTTGCCATGAGTGCTCCTGGGGAAAGCATTACGCTTAAAGCTGGAAAAAGTGATGGTTCTTTGACTATAGATATAGATTATAGAGCCCCTTGCTTGGACGAGGAGGATATAGACCAGTTCTTTATGCCTCGACAGGTAGAGGCCGTCAAAGAAACGGCCGTTGCCCTGCCCTTGGCCAAGGTTATTATTCACCGCCACGGAGGAATCATAGAGGTTTCAAAAGACAGAAAAGGGGATCTTGTCAATATAAGGATAGAGATACCCATAAAATAGGTTTAAAG
>DQZA01000138.1 GCA_011042035.1 Desulfobacteraceae bacterium | reverse complement strand
TGTGGTTTTGGCGCACCGTCCAAGGTGCGGAGGTAGATTTGCTAGTGGAGCGTGGGGGCAGGCTTATTGCCATTGAAACTAAGTTTTCAGAAAGCCCCGACCATTCAGCCCTTAAAGGCATCAGGGCCCTGAAGAGATTTTACGGTGAATCGCTATTTGAAAAAGGGTATGTTGCGTGCAGAACCCGGTTACCTTTTCCGTTGGACGAGGACGTTGAGGCAGTGCCAGGAAGCCATATTGATCAATACCTGGAATAAACAACCTCCATCTTACGGAATTTATGCCCCATATGAATAGGTATATCTTAGGAATCCAGCTTGAACTGTGACAAATATTCAATCAAGTTGGCATGGCGTTGTTCATCCAATGCAGGGCAGTCCTCCGGCCCTTTGGCTCCCTCGGCCACGTTGGCTGCAAAGACGGTGCAAGTTGGGTAGCCACATTCCCTGCAATTGGTTTTGGGAAGCAGCTTAAGTATCTCAAAGACCTTTGGCTTTGGTGCCCCTTCATAGCTGGGGGTGATGTGGTCCCTTTTTTCCCACGCCTCGTTTATCTCGCGTTTTAGCCACTCCAGGATCTTGTCTGCCTCTGCCTCATCTTTTAGGGCATTAATGGCGATCTTGTCAGGATGAACTGTTATAAGTTTTCCGTGGATCCTGAAGGTTACAGCCGGTGGATCCTTTAGATATTCAAATCCTCCTAGCACTGCATTAAGATATGGAAGTACCTTTCCAATATCTTGGTCCAAATATGCGATACAGTGTAAGGACTGAAAGCTAGGATTGCACTCCGGTCTGAATATCTCCTTTTTGTAGCTTTTAAGAAGCATAGTAACTCGCCTCCTAGCTCGCAAAAGGGTTAATTATAAAATAGATGCCGAGGAGGCCAATGAAGGCGCCAGAGCCCTTGCGAAACCAAGCCCCAGCACCTTGCCATGCCCTGTTCTCCAAAACCCTGCATGCTTAAATAGGGAGATGGAGCCATGCGAAGACTCCTATCATTTTAAGGCCCATATAAAACATAACTGCAATAAAAATATACTTGAGTTGTTTCGCGGGCAGTCTGTGGGCTGCTCTAGCCCCTACCATTGCCATCGGGATGCTGCAACCAGCCAGTAAGATCCACTGAAGCCAGTTCAGATAGCCGGTAGAATAAGGTGGTAGCCCCTGCACCCCAAGCCCATTAACCAGATAAGAAAAGGCACCGCCTACGGCCGTAAAGATCATCAATGCTGTAGATGTTCCGACAGCTCTGTGCATATCGAACTTCAAGAAGAACACCATAATCGGAACCATTAAGACTCCGCCGCCTATTCCGATGATGCCCGAAACAATACCCAATGGAATGCCCCATAGAATATATGGAGTGAGGCTATCGGGAGGTTGCTCAGTGATTTTGGGTGGCTTGGCGGTTAACATTCTTATGGCACCCAGAATAACTGCGATCCCAAATGCCTTAGTGAGTACTGAAGCAGGAAGATGGGCCGCAAGAAAAGCTCCGAAAAATGCACCAATTGCACCTGTAATGCCTAACGTAACACCTGCCTTCCATAATACAGCCCCTTTTCTGTGATGAGTCATAGAGCCACTGAATGCTGTTGGAAGGACAACCAGAAGATTTGTTCCAAAGGCGATACGAATGGCAATTGTTGGGTCAACTCCTATGGAAGTAAGGCACCAATATTGAACAGGCACCATTATGAAACATCCACCAACGCCCAGAAGGCCTGACGCAAAACCAACCCCAATACCAGTAAACAACAAAGCTATTATTTGACTGGATCCTATTTCCATGGTCTAACCTCCTTATTGCTTTTATTTCTTGCCTCTTAAATGTCTTCTATCCAGGCCTTGACTTCCTCGACAGACGGCAGCTTTCCCACGCACTTCACATCCCCGTCAATAACCACGGCCGGGGTGGCAAAGACACCGAATTTGGCTATTTTCATCACATCTCCTATCTTTTCTATATCTGCCTCGACCCCCAATTCCTTGACCGCCTCTCTTACATTTTTCTCTGCCATTTCACACTTGGGGCAGCCAGGGCCCAAGACCTTTATTTCCATCCTGCATCACCTCCTATAGATATAGTTTGAAAGGTAGCTTTACAGCCACTCCAAGTACCACAACATCAAACATCTGCTTGATCGAGCGTGCCTTCATCTTTTTTTCATCACCTTTGCCCCGATCTGCGATTTGGCCTCTTCAAGCCACTTCAGTAGTTTTGCCTTCGGTGGAACGGCTCCAACACACTTTACCTGCCCGTTTATCAATAAGGCAGGGGATCCCATTACACCGTACTTACCTATTTCCTTTATGTCCTTTATATGATCAACATTACCCATGATTCCCATCTCAGCCATTGCCTCCATGACTTGGGCAGTAAGTCGGTCACACTGGGTGCAGCCTGGTCCCAATATCTTCACGTCCAAGGCTGAGGCCTTGTCCTCCTCATAGGGAAGCCCTAAGAATTTTTTGAACTCTCTCAGGAACGCCTTGGCGTAACTGTCCTGGACCTTAGCAGGGATGTAGTTTTTTCGGCCGAGCCTTTTTAAAAGCTCCTCTTGGATTTTACGATCGTGGGCTTGGGGGTACTCCTTTGCTACCTGTTCCAACACTTCCTGGAGCCCAATGATTCCGACCTGATATCCATCTACTGTGATCTGCTTTATGTCTTGTGATGGCATGGTCAGCACCTGTTAGTTATTGTTCGGCTACTGTTTTCTGTTGCTACGGTTATCAGTCAACCTGCCCGCGCTGCACTTCAGCAGTGGGCAGTCAACGGTAAAGCTCGTTTCATGCCACCATCCACCCATAGAGCATTCCGGCAATGGTGGACAGCACCACTATAATTGCACAAAAGGTGGCCGTCTTCCTGACCCCCATCACGCCCCCGATCACCAGCATATTGGGCAGGGAAAGGGCCGGGCCTGCAAGGAGCAAGGAAAGCGCGGGGCCCTGGCCCATACCTGCACCAAGGAGGCCCTGGAGGATGGGCACTTCAGTGAGGGTTGCAAAATACATCAATGCGCCTGATACAGAAGCAAACAAGTTGGCCCAGACAGAATTACCTCCCACCAGTGTCTGGATATAGTGTTCTGGTATCAAGGCAGAGTGACCCGGGCGCCCCAGCATGAAGCCGGCTACCAGCACACCAGCTCCCAGCAAGGGAAAGATTTGTTTCATGAATCCCCAGGTAGATTGTACCCATGCTACCCTCTCGTCTTTGACGAACCATGCCTTGAGCATGAAAATCAGAATGATTATTAGTCCAGTGGTGACATACCATTTTATAGAATAAATGGTGAGCCACAGACCCCTCGAACCTTGAGCCGGATGAGCAAAGGCCGCGAAGATGAGGATAAGGACCATTGTCAGCATGAAAAGGGAGTCCTGCACCAAGGTTCGTCCTTTTCACCTTCATCAGGCAGGTAGATTTGTCCGGCGGTCCTTTCGGCATCCTCTTTTCTGAAGATGAAGGCCATTAGAAGGCCGGTAATCACTGCAAAGAGAATGGCTCCAATGGCTCGGGCCAACCCCAGTTGCCAACCCAGTACCCTGGCCGTGAGCACGATTGCAAGCACATTAATAGCAGGGCCGGAGTAAAGAAAGGCCGTGGCAGGACCGATACCAGCCCCCCTGGTGTAGATGCCGGCAAAAAGCGGCAAGACTGTGCACGAGCAAACGGCTAGAATTGTACCGGAAACAGATGCCACGGAGTAAGATAAGATCTTCCTTGCCGTGGCACCGAAGTATTTGAGTACCGAGGCCTGAGAGATAAACACCGAAATTGCACCAGCTATAAAAAAGGCCGGAATCAGGCATGTCAAGACATGCTGTCGGGCGTATTCTTGAAGCATCATGAATGCCTCAAGCCCTGATTTCCTGACTACTGGGCTGTCCCACGGGATATAATAGCAGGCCAAAAAAACCAAAACGATCAGGATCAGCTTAGTC
>DQZA01000072.1 GCA_011042035.1 Desulfobacteraceae bacterium | reverse complement strand
TATCAGTTTTTCTTATCCTGGAGGAGAACCGGTTTTTCAAGGGCTTTCCTTTCGTCTTCTTGAAGGAGAGAGACTGGGCCTCATAGGTCCTAATGGGAGCGGCAAAACTACCTTGTTTCACATTATTATGGGGCTGCTCAGACCTTCTTCCGGGACTGTGGAAATATTCGGGGAGATCATCGAGGAAGAAAAGCAGTTCCAGAAAGTAAGGCAAAAAATTGGTCTTTTGTTTCAGGATCCCGATGATCAACTCTTCAGCCCAACGGTGTTAGAGGATGTTGCCTTTGGCCCTTTAAACCAGGGCAGGACACCAAAAGAGGCTGTGGAGATCGCGAGACACACGCTCGCAAAACTTGGGCTAGAGGGTTTCGAGGACAGGGTCACATATAAATTGTCGGGTGGAGAAAAAAGGCTGGTATCCCTTGCGGCAGTGCTGGCGATGGAGCCCAGGGTGCTTCTTCTGGATGAGCCTACAACTGGGCTGGATATGGACACCACCAGAAGGCTTATATCTATTTTGAACAACTTGGATCTTTCGTACATATTTATCTCCCATAATATGGACTTCATCACACAAACCACATACAAGGTCTATGGAATGCTGGACGGCCAAATCGTAACGGAAGAGGAGGCGATTCCCCATACACACGAGCATGTACACGGATTCGGCCGCCTGCCGCATACCCATTCCTATGTGGAGTATTTGGCTGTCCACAACCATGAAACCAAAGGAGAGTGACCGCAAGACTTTGACAATTGCACATTTTAGAGAAACCTTCGGTTTTGGTGTAACGGATTCTTTTTGAGTATTGAGGTGATTGAGGAGATGAAACAAATAATAAGAATGCGGCAGATGTCTGATAATCAAAAGGGGGTCATCAGGAAGGTCTCGGCAGCAGGTGATATGGGCAGAAGAATACGTGAAATGGGGTTGGTGCCAGGGGCGGAAATTCAAATTCAGGGACGGGCCCCGTTGAAGGACCCTGTGGCTGTGAAGATTAAGGACTACACGCTGACCCTTAGAAACGACGAAGCAAGTTACATCATGGTGGAAGTTGATCTGCCTGGTGGTAAGGACTAATTACAGATGAAAAAAAAGATAGTCATAGCCCTTTCAGGAAATCCAAATTCCGGCAAGACCACGGTATTTAATGCAATTACCGGCGCTCATCAGCACATTGCCAATTACCCGGGCGTTACCGTTGAAAAAAAATATGGCACCGTAAACCACAAAGGGGTTGAAATTGAGGTTGTTGACCTGCCCGGGACCTATTCCCTCACTGCCTATTCGATGGAAGAGATTGTCGCAAGGGATTTCTTGCTCAATGAGAGACCGGATTTGGTGGTGGATATTGTGGATGCGTCGAATCTGGACCGAAATCTTTATCTGGCTGTCCAATTTAAGGAAATGGGGGCCCCTCTCCTAATTGCCCTTAACATGATAGACGTGGCCGAGGCGCGTGGTATTGAAGTAGACCCGAAAAAGCTATCATCACTTTTGGGAGTGCCCGTGGTACCAATGGTGGCGCGGGCCAACAAGGGCATTAAAGAATTGCTCGACGCCATAGTGAACTATGCCGAAGGAGGCGAGAAATGGGAGCCCAGTGAGATATCCTATGGCATGGACATTGACCAAGCTCTTGAGGGGATAGTTGGTATCTTACAAGGAATTGAGGGGCTTTCAGAGCGGTATCCTGTAAAATGGTTGGGCTTAAAATGCCTTGAGCGTGATAAGCAGGTTTTGGATCTGTTGAAACCGTACCCCGAACAGCTTGCCAAGATAGATAAGGTATGCGATGAACTTTCTCGCCATGTGATGAGCACCCTCGAAGAGGACATTGAGGGAATTATTGCGGACCACCGCTATGGTTACATTGCCGGTATTACCAAGAAAGCAGTGAAAAGGAAAATAGAGGCACGGCTCAATCTGTCAGACCAGATAGATAGATTTCTAACAAGTAGGCTCCTGGGCCCTGTTATAATGATAGTGATCCTCTATCTGGTTTACGCGGTAACGTTCTGGGCAAGCGAGGTGCCGGTTGGATGGTTTGAATCGTTTTTTGACGGGCTTAAGTATCTAGTAACGGCGGTGGTTCCTCCTGGGGACTTGAGATCCTTGCTGGTCTCAGGGATTATTGACGGGGTAGGGGGTGTAATGGGCTTCATGCCCCTGATCATGGTGATGTTCTTTGTCATAGCAATTCTGGAAGATTCCGGGTACATGGCAAGGATCGCTTACATGTTAGACCGTGTGCTTCGATGGTTTGGGCTGCACGGAAATTCAGTAATTGCCCTCATAGTCAGCGGTGGAATTTCTGGAGGCTGTGCAGTACCAGGTGTTATGGCCACAAGGACATTACGAGACCCAAAAGAAAGGATCGCCACAGTGCTTGTAGTTCCTTTTATGAATTGCGGGGCTAAGGTGCCGGTCCTTGCCATGCTTATTGGGGCATTTTTTGCTAGAAATCGAGCTCGCATGCTATTTCTTCTTACGCTACTTTCCTGGGTTTTCGCTCTACTGGCAGCCAAGTTGATACGCTCCACGGTCCTTCGTGGCCCTAAAACGCCGTTTGTTATGGAATTGCCACCCTATAGATTGCCCACGCTCCGTGGCTTGATTATCCACTCATGGGAAAGGACATGGCATTATATAAAAAAGGCTGGCACTATCATCCTAGGGATATCTATAGTGATATGGGCCATGATGACTTACCCGGGTCTGTCACCTGAAAAGGCGCGCATATTTGAGGAGAACAAGACGCAGGCCGAAACGTCCTTTCTTTCAGCACCTGGGGTTGACCGGTGGGTGAAGGGGCCAGATGAACTTGATAAACTTAATAAACTTTATTTGAGGTATGCTGAAGCAACGAAAAAAGGGCGACGAACTTGGCAGACAAAAAGCAAATCCAGCGGGCGCCTTGAAAGGCTTGCGGTGGCGGCATATGAATGGAAAGAGAGTCCTTTTGCAACGAAGACTATCGACTCGCAACTTTTGACGGCAGCAAGGCAATATCTTGACTTGAGAGAAAGGATTACGGCCATTGAGACAGAGGTTCAGCAGGTTGCCCTCAAATCTACAGTGGCAGGATGGATTGGTACGGCCCTGGAGAGGGTAACCGCCCCATTGGGATTTGATTTCAGGGTGAATATCGCATTGATAGGAGGATTTGCGGCCAAGGAGGTGGTTTTGTCCACCCTGGGAACGGCCTATTCCCTAGGAGGCTCGGGTGGAGAAACAGCGGGCTCACTCGCACAGAGACTGCGGGAAAACCCGATGTGGAACCCTCTTCAGGCATTTAGTTTCATTATTTTTACCATGCTTTATGTCCCTTGTCTTGCTACGGTTATTAGCATTAGAAAAGAGACCTCATGGAGATGGGCGGCCTTTTCCATCTCTTTCAACCTGGTGGTCGCGTACATAATAACGTTTTTCATCCGACAGGTGGGATTAGTGCTAGGTGTTGGAATTTGACAATCGTACGTCGAAGCTTAGCCATTTCAACATTTGAAGATCTTGTTCCAGGAATCTTCCTTCGGTGGTGAGATAGTCGCCTGGTAGTTTTTTGAGTGGAAACTCTTTAATAAATTTGGTAATGTTCATCACCATAAGACTTAAATCAAGAAAAATTAACTGTGTTATGCCACTTCTGCCTCACCCGATGTCTCTTTTTTGAGTAGGGGCAAGTTGAAAAGACGGGTATTCCTGCTTATATTGGTGAGAAGCCCGTCATTTGTGCTTTTCTCACCTGTGCAGAACGACATCATCAGGCTTTGTAGGTCAGCAGAATAAAGGAGCGGGGATGTGGGCTTTGGCAAGGCCACGAGTAGAAATCTGAAAAAGGGGTGATAGATCGATGGAGAAGGTTCCGTTTACAAGAGATGGGTTGGAAAACCTGAAGCAGGAACTAAATCGCTTGGTTAATGTAGAGAGGCCTAAAAATATAAGGGCAATTGAAGAGGCC
>DQZA01000032.1 GCA_011042035.1 Desulfobacteraceae bacterium | reverse complement strand
CCCTTATTGGCGATATAATCCGCAAATCTCAAAACCCAAAGATTGGGCTCCTTGCTTCACCCGGGGAAATTAAGATCCGGATAACGGCCGAGGCAAAGGACAAGGAGGATGCCCTCCGGCTAATTACGCCCCTCGAGCAGGAGATCAAATCAAGGCTTGGAAACAAGATTTTTGGGGTAGATGATGAGACACTGGAGGGTGTGGTGAGTAGGCTTCTCTTGGCACGGGGCCTAGAGACAGTGGTCCTGGAGACCTTTACCTGTGGAAAGATAGCCGAGAGGTTGCTCGAATCGATCGAATCTCCTGTTAGAGAGTCGATGATAATACCGAGATACGATGATCTGGCCCGATGCTTTTCCATTACTGAGGACCCTCCCTGCATTGAGGAGGTTACCTCTGTGGCTCGAGGTCTTGGGGCGAGGTACGCGAGGGGAGTGGGCCTGGTTGTCATTGGTTTCTTGAGGAAACAAGGTGAGAGCTATTATGTTGACGGTCGCGCGGCCGCAGCAGGGGAAGGCCTGGTCAAGACCTATTCATGGACAATGGGGGGTGATCCGGCCATGCTGCGCCAGCGTGGCACTGTTATTGGGTTGAACACCTTGCGCCTGGGGCTTATCAGCGCACGGTAGTGGAGAAATACGCGTAAAGCGGCAGATGGTCCGAATAGCCCAGACCAAGGTGCCTACCCCTGCCAAAGTTTGCCCTCTGCCACTGAAATATGGCGTGGTGCCTGAAAAGGTATCTTGGGGCAAATTTGTCAAAGGAGTCATCCACGTAGGAAAATCCATGGTTGTCATAGAGAGCTGCGGGAATAATGATACTGTCTGGCGTTCCTTTCCGCCCAAAGAGGTAATAAGACCACCTGCGATGTGGGGGGAGTTCAAGCCACAGGTTATACAGATATCTCGTTGATAGATCTGCCCTCAGGTCCTTTTCCGTAACCATACGGCCATCCTTGATGGTTAGGAGAACATGGTTTATGCCTGTTATTCCCTTTGTATCATTGAGTTCTGGATGGCGAGATATGGTCCGAAATTCGTTGTAATTGGAATTAAAGTCGCCCAGTATGATAAAATCCGATCCCTTCGGTAGTCTATCAATGGCCTTGCGTAGGGCCTTGGCGCAGGCAATCCTCTCGCTTTCAGGACCATGCTTTGATTTCCAGTGATTCACGTAAATGTATAGGATCTTGTCGTCTATTCGGACCTTAACAGCCAATATGTTTCGGGCACCGGGGCGATGGACTCTTATCTCCTTCTTCCACACTATGGGAAATCTGGAGAGTATGGCACATTTTACCGCCGTAGGCCTGGAATCAGCAATTTCCGAGTAAGGGTAGTCTAATCCCCTTTGCCTGATACGGTCCCGGAGCAGGATCAATGCCCTGCTTGATTCTATTTCTTGGAGGCCTACAATATCAGGCGCCATATCCTTTATAACCCTTGATATGTTTCTGTATTTGATTTCAGCTGTTTTCTTGTTCCATCCGAATGGATTATCGGGAATGTACTCTTCGTACTCAGTGCCCTCTCGGCCGAGGTCGAAAAGATTCTGGACATTATAGGTGGCAACTTTTATGTGCCTTGCGTGGCTTGGGATGCTTCCTAGGACTAAGAATAGAAATGCAAGAAAGGTAAATGCTCGTTTCATGGCAGGTTTATACTGGGAGAAACATCATTACCGTAACTGGTGGCAAGGCCTACAAACCCTTTATTGACGAAAGAATCATGATGGGCGGGATGGTCTTTTAGCCTCAATTATTTCTCTAAGTTTGTGTGATAACCCCCCTAAATCAAACGGTTTTTGGATAAAGCCGTCGCAGCCCCGCCTGAGGATATCCTGCGCCTTACCGTTTATGCTGTATCCACTGGAAAGAAGGATCTTTACATCAGGCTTCTCTGACTTAATAGCCTCAAACACCTCTGCTCCACCCATGCCCGGCATTATCATGTCCAATATCACCAAGTCTATTTCTTCTTTGTTTTTCTTGAAGACTTCCAATGCCTGCATTCCGCTCTCAGCGCTGTAGACCTTATAGCCCAATTCCTCTAGCATCTTTATAGCAACCTTCAGCACAACGTCCTCGTCATCCACGATCAGCACTGTCTCTGACCCTTTCTTCAAAGCAGAAGGGGGCGGACCTGTGTCTTGCGTCACCTCGGATTCAGAAGCGGGGAGGTAGATGTTAAAAGTGCTGCCCTTGTCCCTTTCGCTGTAAACCGTGATAAAGCCTCCGTGGTTTCTTATGATGCCATAAGCAGATGCCAAGCCCAGCCCGGTTCCTCGGCCAATCTCCTTGGTAGTGAAAAAGGGGTCGAATATTCGGCTCATAGTGTATTCATCCATGCCTACGCCAGTGTCTGTTATAGAGATTTTAACAAAGCGACCTGGGCGAGCGTTATAGCCTCGCACATAATTCTCACTGAGCCACACATTCTCTGTCTCGACAAAGATATCTCCTCCCCCAGGCATTGCCTGCCAGGCATTGACTAAGATATTCAGCAGGACTTGGTTTATCTGCGTTCTATCCACCTCTGCGGCCCAAATATCTTCCTGGTATTTTTGGTGTATCTTGATTTCCTTTTTGGTCCTGGCAAACAGTTGGCACGTTTCGCTTACGAGATTATTTATATTGGTGGGTTGGATGTGATACGTCCCTCCTCGAGCGAAACCAAGCAGTTGCCTGGTCAGCTCTGCGCCCCTTCTGACTGATTCTTGTATATCTTTTACTCGATCGGCTAAAGGATGGTCATCACGGAGATCCATGAGTAATAAAGAGGCATTTCCTTGTATTCCCATTAAGAGATTGTTGAAGTCATGTGCTATGCCACCAGCAAGGGTGCCGATTGCTTCCATGCGTTGGGCCTGTTGGAGTTGGGTCTCAAGTCTCTTTACTTCAGTTATATCTCTAAGGAAATTGAGTGTGGCTGGTCTGCCGTCCCATTCAGTCAAGATGGTACTGATTTGTACTGTGCGCACTTCCCCTGTTTTGCCTATAACCCGGAAATCGTATGTATGGGGTAGAGATTCTCCTCTGAGTCTTTTTTCATGGTTTTTGATAACCTTATCCCTGTCTTCGGGATGGATAAATTGAGGGAAAGGCGCATTTTGCAATTCTTCAGCAGGGACATTAAGAATTTGAGCGGTCTTGGGATTTGGGAATTTAATGACACCGTCTTGAGCAATGAAGATAGCGTCACTGGCGTTTTCTACTATTAGCCGGTACTTCTCTTCTGATTCTTTGAGCGCAGTTTCTATCCTTACCCTTTCACTTATGTCAGTGACTACCGAGAGGATACACTTTTCCCCCTGTATATCGATGACCTCGCAGGACCATTCACAAGGATAGACTTCTCCATTCTTGCGGCGAAAGTTTACCAGAAAATTTCTTAGAAAGCCTTTTTCATCAATAATTTTTCTTGCTTTTACCCGGTCCTGTGGGTTATCCCACAGGCCTATATCCATTGACGTTCGGCCGATAACTTCATGTTTCTCCCAACCGGTTTGATCCAAGAATGCCTGGTTTATCTCGATGTACCTTCCTTCGTCCAAGGTACTCAGGGATATCCCGTGGGGATTGGCTTGAAAAAGCTTGGAGAATTTTTCTTTGCTAGTTCTTAAGGCTTCCTGTTCTTTTTTCCTTTCCGTTATCACTTCGGAGAACATTATTAAACCACCCACGCGCCCTGTATGGTCGTACCAGGGATGGAGTTCGCGCCTGACCCAATCAACGGAGCCATCCTTCCGAGGGAATTGTTCTTCCTCCTTTTTAATAATTTTTCCTGCGAGGCAGCGCTTGTGTTCTTCTTTCCACTCAGGTGGTATTTCGGGAAAAACATCGTAATGGGAGCGGCCAACCAGGTCTTCTTCTCCGAGGTCAAAATCTATTACCCAGCGTTTGCTGTGGGCGAGGTAGCGCATCTCCCTGTCAAAGAGGGCTACGGCAACAGGCGTGTATTGTATGAAAATACGGAGAAGCTCTTCGCTCTG
>DQZA01000149.1 GCA_011042035.1 Desulfobacteraceae bacterium | reverse complement strand
TGGTCACTCTATAGTAATTATGAAGACACCCAAATTTCTTGATCCAGCCCTTGAACCTATTGCAGAAAAGGTGATAACAGGACAACGCCTCACCCGCTCCGATGGTATCACCCTGTACCGCAGCAGCGATCTGATGGGTGTGGGCCGTCTGGCTTCCCTTGTAAGAAAGCGACTCTACGGCACAAAGACATATTACGTTTACAATCAGCACCTCAATTACACCAATGTTTGTGTTAACCGCTGCCTCTTTTGCGCCTACTCCAAAGACAAAGGTGAAAATGGAGCATTTACCCTCTCCTTGGATGATGTGGTGCGCCTCATACAAGAGCGCACTGACGAGCCAATAAAGGAGATCCACATTGTCGGGGGGCTCAACCCTGAACTTCCCTTTTCCTACTACCTTGATCTGGTCAGAACCGTCAAATCCATCCGCCCCGAGACAGCGGTAAAGGCATTCACGGCCGTGGAGATTGATCATTTTTCGCGGATAAGTGGACTGAGCCTGGGCAAGGTATTCGAGGCGTTCAAGGAAGCAGGGCTATCCATGATGCCTGGCGGGGGGGCCGAGATCCTGAGCGATCGTATCCACCTGAAACTTTACAAGAAAAAGATCGGGCCTCAGAGATGGCTTGAAGTAACCAAAGAGGCACATAAGGCGGGTATCCCCACCAATGCCACCATGCTTTATGGACACATTGAAACATTGGAGGAAAGGGTTAATCACCTCTTGAAACTGAGAGCCCTGCAGGACGAAACAGGTGGGATACAGGCCTTTATTCCCCTTGCCTTTCACTCTGAAAACACCACGTTGGCCCACATTCCGCCCACCACGGCGTTCGATGATCTCAAAACAATAGCTGTGGCCCGCTTAGTGCTCGACAACATCCCCCATATAAAGGCCTACTGGGTCATGATAAGCCCTGCCCTGGCCCAGGTTGCTATGGCATTCGGAGCGGACGATATGGACGGAACCATCGTTGAAGAGAAAATCACGCACATGGCAGGAGCAAGGACTCCCAAGAGGCTTACAATAGATCAGTTAAGGGAAATGATTTTGGCCGCAGGCTTTGAGCCGGTTGAAAGGGATGCATTTTATGGCCACTAGACAATCCATAAAACGGCTTGATTTCCATCTGGCCCTTGACCTTTACCGCAATGCCGACCTGATTGATTTGGGGGCCCGTGCTGATGCCGTTCGTCGCACCTTGCATCCTGAAGGGACCGTAACATACGTTGTTGACAGGAATATAAATTATACGAACATTTGTACCTCGGGGTGTTTCTTCTGTGCTTTTTATAGGCCCAAGGGGCACACCGAGGGTTATATCTTATCTAAAGATGCGCTTAAGAAGAAAATTCAGGAGACAATTGAGCTTGGGGGAACGCAGGTCCTCTTGCAGGGCGGCATGCATCCTGACCTCGGGCTTTCTTTTTACGAAGATTTACTCGGTTTTATAAAGGACAACTTGAATATCCATGTCCACGGTTTCTCACCGCCTGAAATATTCTTCCTCTCAAGAAAAGAGGGTCTTTCCATTGAAGAGGTGCTCAAAAGACTAATAAGGGCTGGACTTGGATCCATTCCTGGTGGCGGTGCTGAAATTCTTGTGGACAGGGTCAGGAAAGTTGTCTCCCCTCGCAAGTGTACTGCCGATCAGTGGCTCGAGGTGATGGAGAAGGCCCATGGCTTGGGGCTCAGGACTACTGCCACCATGATGTTTGGCCACGTAGAAACCTTGGAAGAAAGACTCGAGCATATTTTCAAGATAAGGGATTTACAGGATAAAACTGGAGGCTTCACTGCCTTTATTCCATGGAGCTTTCAGCCTGAGAATACGCGCATATCTGTACGAAAGGCCACGGCAGCAGAGTACCTGCGCACCCTCGCAATCTCAAGGCTCGTTCTTGACAACATACCAAACATTCAGGCTTCATGGGTGACCCAGGGAGCCAAGATAGCACAGATCGCTCTTTTCTTCGGGGCCAATGACATGGGAAGCACTATGATAGAAGAAAACGTTGTAGCAGCAGCCGGCACCAGTTTCAGGTTGAGCCGGGAAGAGATGGTGAGGCTAATTGAAACAGCCGGGTTCAATGCGCAACAAAGGGATACGTTTTATAGGCCGGTATAGGCCATAAGGCGAAGGGGGAGAGAATTTTGATATGGAATATTGGAACAATGGGAGATGGAAAGCTGAGGGATTAGCCCTATGGCCAATGTGCAGAAAAATTTCCCACTGAATAGTTACAATAGAAAATTGAGGCTTGGGCGCCTCAATTATGCAAATGTGGCCCCTTTATACCATTTTTTTGACGAGGGACAGGTACCCCCATGGCTTGAGGTCATTGAAGGCAATCCTGCAGCCTTGAACAGGTGGATGGCCGAGGGCCTCTTGGATGTAAGCCCCGTTTCTTCCTTCGCATATGCCATGAATTGCCATGAATGGTCCTTATTACCAGGGCTTTGCATTTCCTGTAATGGGCCAGTGATGAGCGTCCTACTGGCAAGCAAGGTGCCTATCAATGAACTGGATGGCGTCCCCATTTACATTACCCGTGAGTCGGCCACTTCCACAGAACTCCTGAAACTTATCCTGGAAAAGGAAGGCGTAAATCCACAATACCTGGATTGGGCTCCAGGGGACAAATGTGAACTGCCTGAAGGTGCCTTGGGCGCCATGGTTATAGGAGATAGAGCACTTCGATGGAGGAACGAGGCAGATATCCCTTTCTTTCTAGACCTGGGAGAGTACTGGTACTCCTGGATAGGGCTCCCTTTCGTGTTTGCCGTGTTTGCAGTGCGTAAAGACATTGTCCAGTTATTTAATCGATTTATCGGTGAGTTAAGCGACATCCTTAAAACTTCACTAAAAGTATCATTGTCAGGGATAAGCTCTGTTATTCCAAGGATGTCATATGCCCTGTCTTTGCCCTTGGAGACCATACAGGAGTACTTTGGCTGCCTTAATTATGAACTTGGGCAAGATGAACTCATTGGAATGGAGCACTTTTTTAGACTGTTACAACGAAGTGGCGCCATCAAACAACCAGTGAATATTTCTTTCTGCGCAAGGGAAGGCTCATGAACTTGGGAAATGGAAAGCCACTGGCCGGAGACGAGAAAAAAGGCTTTGTAAAGAGAATGTTCACCGGTATCTCTGCAAACTATGACCTGGTAAACTCGGTGGCAAGCCTGTTTATTGACCATTATTGGAGAATAAAGGCTAAGAGGGCCTTGAAACCTAGACCTGGCCAGCTAATTTTGGACCTGTGCTCCGGAACAATGCCCCTTGCAAGGGCGGTAGTTTCACGGGTCAAGGCCCGTGTCGTATGCCTGGACATAAGCAGGGCCATGCTTGCCCAGGGAATGGCCAAAAATGGCTCCTTGTCCCATGCGCTGTACCCCATATGTGGAGACGCAGAGAATTTGCCTTTTCCTGATAATACTTTTGACTCTGCAATGGTCGCATTTGGGATCAGGAATCTGGGTAGCCTGGAAAACGGTCTCACGGAAATATACCGAGTCGTCCGTCCCGGAGGGAAAACCGTTATTCTGGAATTTTCAAGGCCCACCTTACCCGTGTTCGCTCAAGTTTACCGCCTATACCTAAAGAAGGTTCTTATTCCCATTGGTGGTGCCCTTACCAATGATCGCCAGGCCTATGAGTATCTAGTGGACAGTATCTACAGATTCTACAAACCTGAACAAGTACAGCGTCTTATCCGCACGGTCGGTTTTGAAAACGTGCGGAAGGTGTCTCTTACCGCCAGATGCGTAACTCTGTATTCCTGCAACAAGTGTAATGGTTTTGGTAGGAGTGAGAGATGAATTCAAACAGACCCTTTTACCTGTGCAGCAGAGAATTCAAAGCCAACCATGGAAAAAATAGCATTGGACAAAAAGAAAAGGCAGGGCCGAATCAATTTTGTTTTGCCCTTGCGAATTGGTGAAGTCACCGTGGTAAACGACATCTGTGAGGACGAACTTACCAAAAGCCTC
>DQZA01000178.1 GCA_011042035.1 Desulfobacteraceae bacterium | reverse complement strand
CTATACTGCTACGGGGCAATAATATGAAACTCTCCACAAGAAGCCGCTACGGCACAAGGCTAATGGTCCAGTTGGCAAAGCATTACGGCAAGGGCCCCTTGCAAATAGGTGACATATCCAAGAGAGAGGGCATTTCAGTAAAATATCTCGAGCAACTAATTATTCCTCTGAAAAAGGCCAAGCTCATTACCAGCCAGCGAGGTCCCAAGGGAGGGCATAGCCTCGCAAAGCCTCCCCGTGAGATAACAATAGGGGAAATCGTGAGGGCAGTGGAGGGTCACGCGGAACTGGCCGATTGTGTGAAAACACCTCAAGTCTGTGAAAGGTCCGATTCGTGCCCAACGAGAAACATCTGGGAATCAGCTACAAAGGCTATGTTTAAGGAACTTGACAAGATCACACTCTGGCACATGATTAAGGGCCCTCAAAAACCTAAACTCAGCTCGGGCAATTCTACCCAAAATTCCCTGTGAGTTATTTCTTCTTTTCAGCTCTTTATCCACCATTACCCTCATAGCCTATTCCACGCGCCGAAGTAATTATGAAAAATGATTAGCCATTGAGACTTAGCTGATGCATAACAGAGCATCGAAGTCCAAGCTTTCTTTCTGAACAGCAATTTTAGGATGGAAAAATAGGGCTTCATCCTGTATGAGTTGGCATAGCGAGCGGTGAGCAGTTGTATAAATTTGTTTCTTATTGGGAGTTCAAGATATGGGTCAGGTAAGCGAGATGCGCTGGATTAAAACGCACTGTGGCCGTATGGACCACGGTGGCTGCGGGCTCTTGGTCGGCATCAAAGATGGCAAAATTCTAAGGATAAAGGGTGATCCAGAGGGATTCCTTAATAGAGGTTATGCCTGTCCCAAGGGGATTCAATCAGCCGACAAATTGAACACTCCCCACAGGCTTACCCAACCTCTCAAGAGGGTTGGATCAAGGGGAGAGGGCAAGTGGCAGAGGATTTCATGGGATGAAGCTATTCATCTGATTTCGAAAAATCTCACTGAAACTAAAGACCGATACGGGGCCAAGGCTGTGGCCTTTTGCCAGGGAATGCCAAAAGGGCTCGAGCATTTCGTGCTCATTCGGCTTGCGAACATATTTGGCTCGCCCAATGTGGTTGCTTCGCAGGATGTATGCCATGCCCCCCGAGAGATAAGCGGTATGCATACCTGCGGGTTCTACCCTGTGGCCGATTTTCATCACAAAAGTAAGCTTATTGTTCTTTGGGGAAGCAACATCACTGATACAAACGAGGAAGGGGAAATCTGTAGTCTTCTGCTAAAGCAGGTAAGGAATGGCGCCAGGCTCATTGTTGTGGACCCCCGCAGGACACCACTGGCTGAAAAGGCCGACCTGTGGCTTCAACTGAGGCCCGGAACAGATCATGGCTTGGCTCTTGCAATCCTCAATGTCATAATTAATGAGGACCTCTATGACAAAGATTTTGTTAATAAGTGGACTCATGGATTTTCAGATCTGGCAGAGCATGTCAGCAGGTTCCCACCCGAATCAATGACTGAAGTCACTTGGATCGAGACAGACAAAATACGGTCTGCAGCGCGCATGATTGCCCAAATGAACCCGGTCTCCATACAATGGGGAAATCCTATTGAGCAAACAGTTAATGCATTTCATGCCTGCCGGGCCCTCGTCTGCATCATGGCCATTACTGCAAACCTGGATGTACCCGGAGGTAATGTTCATGCCCCTGAGCCCAATATCATGGGCCTAGGCAAATTTGTAAGGGCGGACCTGATCCCGGATAAAAGAAAAGAGATGATTCACGCATATCATGGGACCATCCCTAGGCTTATGACCGTGCCTCCCGCATTTTTCAGGGAAGCTGTCCTCAGTGAAAGCCCATATCCCGTTAAAGCTGCATACATACAATGTGCTAATCCAATGCTTTCCTATGCAGATGCTCGGATGACGTTTGAGGCGCTCATGAAACTCGACTTTTTGACAGTATCGGACATCGTGATGACACCGACGGCCTCTTTAGCCGATATTGTCCTTCCTGCTGCCACTCAGTTCGAATTTAATGACATAGGCCACTATGGTCTCGGACATGGAATTATTCTGGCGAGGCCTAAAATTGTTGAACCTCCCGAGCAGTGCTGGCCCGATATAAAAATCCTCAATGAATTGGGCAAGGCAATGACCGACCCCACCCTTTGGTTTGAGGATTACGAAGAAATGCTGAATCTTGTCTTGAAGCCGAGCGGCCTAAGATACAAGGAGTTTGTGGAAAAGGGTTATCTTAAGGGCCAGGACAATTTTCAGAAATACCTTGAAGCAGGATTCAAGACTCCTACAGGGAAGGTGGAACTCAAACTGAGCAGGGCCGAAGAATTGGGCCTACCAGCCTTGCCGGATTTTGAAGGGCCTCCTGAACAAACGGATGATGACTACCCACTGGTGCTGACAAGTGCCAAGAGCCCCAACTATCTGCATTCGTCCTACAGGTGGGTTGAATCCTTGCGCAAACGCGAGCCCGACCCCATTGTGCTCATTCATCCGCTCACTGCAGATGAATGCGGAATAAAGAACGGATCTCCTGTAAAGGTGGAAACCAGGTGGGGAAGCATTGTTCAAAAGGCCAAACTGACATCAACACCACATCCCAAGGTAGTGTTTGTGTCCCATGGTTGGTGGACCTTTGATAAAAACCGCTATGATTGGAAAAGGTCTAATGACAACATGCTAACCACAGCAAGCCGCGTGGGAAAGGAGTTTGGTACCCCTAACCTGAAGGGAATTGCTTGCAGGGTTAGTCCTGTTTGACTCTCGGCCGGGTGGATGAAAACGGCTAAACCAATTGTAATCGAGCAAAAAACATACTTGAATTTGGTAACAGACATGCATTAATATACAAGTAGGTTCGGGGCGTGGCGCAGTCTGGTAGCGCACCTGCTTTGGGAGCAGGGTGTCGGAGGTTCAAATCCTCTCGCCCCGACCATTCAGTTGAAGGTTCGGGCCGATCGTGATAACCGTATACGTGCTCAAAGGAGAGAGGTAAGCGTTACGTTGGTATTACAAACGATTTGAGCCGGCGCCTTAGAGAACATAAATCGAAAAAGTCCAAGGCTGGCCAACTGTTGGGCAATTTTACAGTATTGTATACTGAAAAGTGTGCTGACTATAAATCTGCCAGGCTAAGAGAAAAGTTCCTTAAATCTGGCAGTGGCAGGAAGTGGTTAAACCAGTTCGATAGGGGCTCGGAGCCCGCCAGAGGCGGGTAAAGCAAGCCACCAAGGAGGCTTGTGCGCCGCAGGCGTGCTTGTGCGCCGCAGGCGCATTCAAATCCTCCGCCACAACACTGGCGGATAAATCTCGCCCCGACCAATAAAATCAATAAGTTAGAATAGTTGGTGACTGATTGAGATTGATTTTGGGGACCGTATTGGAGACTACTTATCTATTCTTTCTTTCGCTTCTTTGATCCTGCCTCTTCATCGTCGCTGAAGGCGTCCTTAAGTAGTTTGGACTGTCTGTTGAAGGCCTCTCTTGGGTTCTCAGGATTTTTCATAAGCGATATTTCCTGTGTTATGAGGCGAGCAATGTTCAGGATGTGTGCTTCACGCTTTTTGGACTCTCTTTTGTATAGCGGGTGATCTCTATTTATGTAGATAATAGTCCCCTCGGTCATGCACTCAGGGCCGTCTTCCCCTAAGTGGTCCAAACAACATGTGACTCCCATGTCACCGAATCTTAGCCTTCTCACCACAGCATTTGGAGTGGCAATTCTAAGGGAAGGCCTTTCTTCTTTCCTAGGTTCTATCTTTTCAGGCTCCGATGATCCATCTGGTTGCGTGTCCATTTCGTCATCTGCTAGTTCTATATCTTCTATATTAGGTTCCTCAGACTCTTCCTTCGGCCTAGGACTCTCTACCCCGGCTTCTCCCTCCCCTTCTTCTCTTTGTTCTGCAAAGGGAACCACTCCAAATGGAGAGAATTCTGGGTTTCTAATAAGGGCACGGTGTATCCGCTCCAATGCCTCTT
>DQZA01000061.1 GCA_011042035.1 Desulfobacteraceae bacterium | reverse complement strand
GAAGCAGAAGTATATTATTCAATGGGCCTTGTGGATGAGGCTAAGGAGGCCTATCGAGCAATACTGTCCTCTGACCATCAGCTGACAAGTGACCAAAGGGCTATTGCTGAACAACGCTTGAGGGAATTGGAGGGGAAAGACGGAGGGGAAGAGCAGGCAGGCGAAGAACTTGAACTTGCAAATGAGCTAATCCTTACCACCGAGTGTTTAGCATCAGAAGGAAATATACAGGCCATCTTAGATGGCGCCTTTGCCCTCAGGGAACTTGGGTTATACGAAGAAGCGGTCAACGAATACGTTAAGCTTTTTAGCCTAGACTATGCCCCTGAACAGGTTGTACCCGAAATATGCAAATGCCTTCTCAAAAGTTTCCCTCCTGCTAAGGCAAAAGAAGCTGTGTCCAGGATAATAGATGAGTATGTCTCAGAAAGGGAGAGCAAGGCTAAGGCAAAGTTTCGCCTCGGGCTAGAGATGGAAAGGATGAACAAGCTTGAATACGCCATGGAGCTATATCAAGAGGCAGCGTTATTGGCCCCTGAGGACAGTCGTATAAAGGAGCGAATTGAACACATTACAAAGAAGCATGTGCCCAAAAAGGAAAAGGTTCGCCAGGACATGATCAAGAAAATCCGAGAGGCCAAGGAGCGTCGCAAATGGGAAAGGATAAACGCACGCATTCCGGAGTTTGTATTTGTTGAGTTTGAGATTGGTAAGGATACCACCACGCCCCAGCAATTTAAGCTACAAGTTGCCAATTATTCAAAATACGGACTAGGGCTCTTGGTGCCTGAGAATCAAAAAAAACTCCTAGAGATAGTGAGACCAGGGGATAAAATAAAAGATGTGACCTTTTTTGCCAAGTGGGCAGTCATAAGGGTGGATGTCCTCGTAAGGCATATCACTAAGGTGGACAGCGGCCCGCACAAGGGACAGTATGTGATAGGCGTAGAATCGGAGGAGATCATTGAAAGCTCTGCTGGTTTGTGATAGTTATAAGGCCAGAGAAATGGAACAATGGCCTTTTATGAAGATGTGATATCCGAAGATCAGGTAAGGAAGGAAAAAGAAAAGGCTAGGCGTCTGCGCAAGACCCAGTGGTGGCTGTCAAGAATTGAAAAGGGAATTTGCCACTACTGCGGACGCAAGGTGGGAAGACAAAACCTTACGATGGATCATATTGTGCCCCTGAGTAGAGGAGGTAAGAGCAAAAAGGGCAACGTTGTACCAGCCTGCAAGGAATGTAACAACAAGAAGAAATATATGCTTCCCATTGAGTGGGAAGAATACATGCAGAGCCTCTCCAAACAGCCCTCCGATTGAAAAATCCCCTATGCCCCGGTCTTGTCGACCCACACGCTCGTGCCCACGACCATGCCACATGGGTCAATTTTTCTATCGGCTCTGCCTTGATTAACAGATATCTCAAGAAATCCTGAACTTCCTATGAGAGCGAGCTCTTTGCCAGTAGGTACATCGGCATAAGTGGAGGAAATCCCCTTGATTTTCATGGGTCCCACGGTTACGGTCACGTTGGAAAGAGGGGAGGCGGCATATTGGGTTAAAGTACGGACATCGATGTTGGTAATGAGGTTGCCAAACCTGTCAACTCTTATCACCTGGCCTTTCAATTTTTGGCCATGTTCCATGGGCAGGGGAATGGACAGCTTGATTGGGTCGTCAATAGGATTACCCATTTCAAACGGGCTTGCCCCAAGGGCTAGGTGCGCTGCGACAGGTGCAAAGATATCTCTGCCATGAAAGGTATTGCTTATGGGGTGAAGGAAAAAAGCGGGGTTGGTCAAATGTATGAGGGTGTTTGTCGGTTGCTTGGAAATGATAGGCCATAGGAGACCATTGTCCGGCGCAACGAAGAAATGGCCATCTGCCAGCAAGACCAACGCCCTGCGGCTGGTGCCTACGCCCGGGTCAACCACTGCCACATGAACCGTGCCTCTGGGAAAATATGCATAACTTTCCTTTAGTACGACGCCGGCCTCGAATATGTTTCCGGGTTGGATTCCATGGCTGATGTCCACTAGGCGCGCATCGGGATTGATCCCTAGCATCACCCCTTTCATGATGCCCACGTAGGGGTCGGCCATCCCAAAGTCCGTGAGCAATGTAATGACTCCCGAGACCTCAGTTTTTCGGGTGCTTACCCGTGTCAACTCTCAATGCCCCCTCAGGGATTCCTTCAATCTTTTTCTGATAACAAGGTAACCGGCCACTACCAGGGCCAATCCCAGGACAAAGACAACATTGTTGTTGAAGCTCATTCCATATGCCACACATCCCACGCCGGTAGCACATACGACGGCTACAAGCCACTTGGGCGAAAAAAACGTCCTGGGCTCTTGGGGTGCGTTTTCTTTTCCGTTTATTGGGTTGTCCATGTTATTCTTATAGAATAAATGAAATGAGTAATCAAATTGTGATTTAGTTTATGCCATGATAATCATGGTAGGAGTTGTTTCATGGTACACTGAAATAAAAAGAGATAAGCCATGATATGGAGAAGAAAAAAGATCGGGCTAGCGCTGGGGGGAGGCGGGGCACGTGGAATGGCCCATATCGGCGTGTTGAGGGTATTTGAGAAACAGGGCATACCCATTGATATCATTGTGGGCACGAGCATAGGAGCCCTTGTGGGGGCGTGCTATGCGTGCGGATTTGATTCCTTTGATCTTGAGCGGAGAGTGGATGATTTTCTTAATACTCCTGATTTTCAAAACTCGGCATTCAAGAATATTAAGGAGATTCAAAAAAGCAAGAAACTAAGCTTCACGCAAAAGATACAAGCCTTTTTCAAAAACCAGTTCATCCTCACATATGCCATGTTCCGTGCGGGCATATTGCAGTATGAAGACTTTCAGGCCATGGTGGACTTTTTCGTCCCGGATGTAAGAATAGAAGACTGTAACCCCCCATTTCGAGCTGTTGCAGCAGACATTGCATCGGGGCAGGCAGTGGTGCTCAGCCGGGGCCCACTGCGAAAGGCTGTTATGGCCAGCTGCGCCGTGCCTGCAGCGGTTCCGCCAGTGGATTTTGATGGGCGTCTGCTATGTGATGGGGGAGTCGTTCATCTGGTTCCAACAACGGTGGCAAGGGATGAGGGCGCGGAGTTCGTCGTGGCAGTGAGCGTGAATTCTGATATTCGTTCATCTGATGAATTTTACTCTGCCATGGACATTTACGTAAGGAGCACCGAGATCATGTGCTACCACCTGGAAAAATGTAGGCTCGAGAAGGCCGATGTGGTTATTCACCCCGAAGTGGGGGACCTTCATTGGACCGACTTCACCCTGGCGAGCGACCTGATAGAGTTTGGAGTGGCCGCCACCGAACAAAAGATTAGAGATATAAGGAGGGCCCTCCCTCTCGCACAGAGGCTTTTCCGGCGCACAAGAGGGGGGCAGAGGCAAGGGAAGAGGGCCTCTCAATAAGCTTCTGCGATGCCTGTGCCGTCTGCTAGCAAAATACCTTTTCTCTGTAATATCGCAATTCGCGTATGGATTCTTTTATGTCCAGCAGGGCCAGATGGGCCTTTTGTTTCTTATAGGCAGGGAGCGAAGGATACCATCTTTTGGCAAGTTCCTTTATGGTGCTAACGTCAATGTTACGGTAGTGAAAAAAGGCTTCTAGCTCGGGCATGTGGCGCACTAGGAAGCGCCGGTCCTGCCACACTGAGTTGCCGCAAAGGGGGCTTTTACCTGGCTCTGCATAGTTGGATAGAAATTCTATGGTCTGTCTTTCTGCTTCCTCGCATGAAATCGGGGACGACAACACCTTTTCCAATAGGCCGGAGGCATTGTGGTGTTGCCTGCTCCATTCTTCCATGCTGGCCAACTCGTCCTTGGGATGGAAAATGACAATGTCAGGTCCTTCAGCGACGATCTTGAGGTCCCAGTCGGTAACCATGGAGGCTATCTCGAGGATGACATGCCTTTCTGGGTCCAGCCCGGACATTTCCAAGTCAAGCCATATCATGTAATCGGCCAAGGTTAACTCCTTTCTGCAGGGCAGT
>DQZA01000038.1 GCA_011042035.1 Desulfobacteraceae bacterium | reverse complement strand
CTGAAGACAGGGAGGCGGTGAGGGAAAATGCCATAAGGATGTTAAAGAAAGAACGGTCTTCTCCCTATGAATTCAGGGTTTCTACCAAAGATGGGCAGACAAGATGGATTATGGAGACGGTTACGTCCATTCAGTTCCAGGGAAGACGAGCCACTCTTGGAAACTTCATGGATATCACCAGGCGAAAAGAGGCCGAAAGGGTCAGGAACTTCCTTTACAAAGTCTCGGAATCCGCCATCTCTGCCTCCAGTCTTAGAGAGCTTTTCGGTTCAATGCACCAGATCGTTGGGGATCTGATGCCTGCAAAAAATTTCTACATTGCCCTATATGATCCTGATCGTGACATGGTGAGCTTTCCTTATTTCGTAGATGAACGAGATGAAAGGCCCTCGCCAAGAAGGGCAGGTAGGGGCCTAACAGAATATGTACTTCGGACCGGTGAGGCCTTGCTTGCTACTCCTGAAGTATTTGAGGAGCTTGAAAAGAGAGGGGAAGTTGAGCCAGTGGGAGAGGCATCTCTTGATTGGCTTGGGGTTCCACTTAGGACCCAAGATAAGGTAATAGGGGTACTTGCTGTTCAGAGTTACACTGAAGGTATCAGGTATGGAGAAAAAGAAAAGGATATTCTCAGATTTGTTTCAGACCAGGTAGCCCTTGCGATAGATCGGAGGCGGAAAGAAGAGGAGCTGGCGCAAACAAAAGAGTTATTGGAGAAGATCCTTTCTTCATCACCTATTGGTATTACCCTGGTTGAGGACAGGAGCCTCAAATGGGCCAATGAAGCCATGGCTGAAATCTTTGGGTATGAAGATATAGAAAGCTTTATGGATCAAGATGCCAGAATATTTTATGCATCAGAAGAAGAATATGAACGAGCCGGAAAGCTTTATGAGGAGCTTAAGAAAGGTAAGACAGTGGGGATCGATGCGAAATTTAAGAGGAAGGATGGTTCAATCTTTTACGGCCACCTGAAGATGAGCGCATTTGATCCTTCTTTTCCTGTAAATAGGGCAGTGGCAACCGTTTCTGATATAACCTGGAGGAAGGAGGCAGAGGCAAAACTTGCTGCTGAAAGAGAGCGACTATCTGTGACCCTGCGTTCAATCGGTGACGGTGTGATCTGCACTGATCAAGCTGGCAATATAGTTTTGATGAACAGGGTGGCAGAGGAGCTGACAGGCTGGAGTGAAAGGGAAGCGATTGGAAAACCTCTTGAAGAGGTCTTCTATATCATTAATGAGAAAACCAGGGAGCGGTGCGAAAATCCTGTGGAGAAGGTTCTTAAAACTGGTGGAATAGTTGGCCTTGCAAACCATACTGTACTTGTATCAAGGGATGGTACTGAGAGGATATTGGCAGATAGCGGGGCCCCGATTTGTGGTAAAGATGGTGAAGTTATTGGTGTGGTTTTGGTATTCCGAGATATTACAGAAAGGCAAAGAATAGCAGAAGAACTTCAGAAAGTTGAGAAACTGGAATCCATTGGGGTACTTGCTGGTGGCATTGCCCATGATTTCAACAACATTTTGATGGGGATCGTGGGCAATATTACCCTGGCGAAGATGCATGCGCAATCTGACGCCAAGATCCTTGAAAGACTTACGGAGGCAGAAAAGGCCTCTCTGCGCGCAAGGGATCTTACCCAGCAGTTGCTCACTTTTTCCAAAGGCGGAGCGCCAATAAAAAAGCCGGCCTCTATTGCAGAATTACTTAAGGAGTCGGTGAGTTTTGCCCTGAGGGGTTCCAATGCGAGGTGCGAGTTTTTCCTGCCGGACGATCTCTGGCCAGTAGAGGTTGACGAGGGGCAGATGAATCAGGTCATCAACAACTTGGTCATCAATGCCGAGCAGGCTATGCCAGAAGGAGGAGTAATCACCGTGCGGGCTGAAAATACGGTTATAGAAAAAGAAGATGGCCTCCCCCCTGCCAGTCAGGCAGGCGGGCTTAAGGAAGGCAGATATATAAAGATAAGCATTGAAGACCAGGGGGTTGGGATATCGAAAGAACATCTTTCCAGGATATTTGATCCCTACTTTACGACGAAGCAGAAAGGGAGTGGTTTAGGGCTTACAACTGCATATTCCATAATTAAGAGCCATGATGGTTATATGAATGTGGAATCCAAACTGGGGGAAGGGACACGTTTCGATATCTATCTTCCTGCATCAGAGAAGAAAATCGTCAAAAAGGAGGTTGTGGAAGAGATACTCTCTGCTGGGAAAGGGAGGATTCTCTTAATGGATGATGAAGAGATCGTGGTGGATGTTGCCCGAAAGATGCTTGAGTCCCTGGGATATGAGGTGGAATCCACCAGCGACGGTGCTGAAGCTATCGATTTGTATAAAAAGGCTAAAGAGTCGGGTAATCCGTTCGATATAGTTATTATGGATTTAACCGTTCCAGGCGGGATAGGGGGCAAGGAGGCCATCAAAAGGCTGCTCGAAATCGACCCCGGCGTGAGGGCGATCGTCTCTAGTGGCTACTCCAATGATCCAGTCATGTCAGATTTCAAAAGATACGGTTTCAAGGGGGTTGTGGCAAAGCCTTATAAGGTGAAGGATCTTGCAGAGGTCCTGCGTAGGGTGATCGCAGAGGAAGATCGGTAGAGTGTAACCAGGAGAGGCCGGCAAGTGGCTTTTTGGATCGGACAAAGATATCAGCAAATGTTTTAGTCACCGGAGAACGAACACATGACACTGCGTAAAAAGGTATTGATTATTATGGGGATAACATTTTTCGGCTTGATTTCGATTTTATATTTCACATCTCGCAATGTCTTGTTAGAAAGCTTGAATCATATAGAGGAAGAAAATATTAGCCAGGATGTCAAACGAACCCTTAATATCTTTTCCAATGAGCTTGTTAAGTTAGACGAACTCACTTCCGATTGGGCCAGCTGGGATGATACCTATGAATTTATTGTTGACAACAATAAAAAATACATTGAAGCAAACCTGGTTGATGATACCTTGACCGCATTGAAACTTAATTTCATAATTTTTGTCAATTTATCCGGTCAGATAGTCTTTTGCAAGGGTTTTGATTTGCATAACGAAGAAGAAATTCCTATTCCCGAAGATTTAGTAAAAGAACATCTTTTCAGAAATAGTCCTCTTATACGCCACGAGTCCACAGAAAGCAGTACAAATGGGCTACTTCTTCTTCCCGAAAGGATTCTCCTAATTGCATCGCGGCCTATTTTAACCAGCAAAGATGAAGGTCCAATTCGAGGGGCACTGATTTTTGGCCGTTACTTGGATGATGCGGAAATCAACCGCCTGGCTAAGATAATACATTTGCCTCTTACTGTCTCCCGGTTCAATGATTCGCAGATTAGCTCAGATTTTCAAACAGCACGGTCCTATTTATCAAAAAATGGATCGATTTTCATCCGACCATTGAGCGAAAAATCAATTGCTGGATATGCCTTACTGAGAGATATTTATGGGAATCCCGCTCTTCTATTACGAGTGGAGAAGCCAAGGGTTGTTTATCAACAAGGAAAGACTACCATCTATTATTTTGTCTTGTTCCTTATAGGGGCTTGCTTGGCCTCTTGCATTGTGGCAATGCTGAGTATAGAGAAGCAGGTCCTATCTCGATTGGCTAATATTGGCAAAACGGTCAGCACTATAGCCACGACTGGCAGCTTGTCGGAGCGTATCTCTGTTGGGGGGAAAGATGAATTATCTCGTCTTGGGAAAAATATCAATGAAATGTTTGAAAAGTTGGACAAAACCCAGAAGGAGTTGCGAGCAACCGAAAAGAAATATCGTGAGCTTGTAGAAAATGCCAACAGCATCATTTTGCGGATAGACATAAATGGCCGGATCACTTTTTTCAACGAATTTGCTCAGACCTTCTTTGGTTATAGTGCAGACGAAATACTCGGCAGTAATGTAGCTGATACCATTATACAGGAGAAAGATTCTTCAGGAGCTAACTTTATGACTGTAATTGAAGATATGAAGCGACATCGTGAACCTTACACCAACTTTGAGAGTGAAAATATACGGAGGAACGGTGAACATGTTTGGATT
>DQZA01000237.1 GCA_011042035.1 Desulfobacteraceae bacterium | reverse complement strand
CGAATTCATAACGAAGCTGCTATCACCCAGGCAATTTTTTCCATTTAAGCAAAAATGGACTCAGTCGAATCGGCCTTTCCTTGACCACCCGCCTGAGCAAGTATATCCAGGCCACCAGAAGAAAGGCATCAGGAATCCAAACCCCGATGGCAGGATGAAGCGCACCAGAGTCTGTCAGGTTCTTTATGCCTCCCATGCACATGTAGTACACCACAAAAAGCACCAAACTCAGCCCGATGCCCTTTGACCTTCCCCGCGATCGTATCTGGGCCCCCAATGGCATGCCAATAAGCCCCATGAGAAAAACTCCCAGCGGAAGCGCTACCTTTTCAAGCAACCGGTATAGTATCTGGTTCCACTTGTCACTGCCAGGGGCAAGAGATTTGAGGTTCCGCAGAAGCTCCTTGACCTCCATTTCCTTAGGGGAATGTCTTCTTGAGGAAATGGCGGCCATGATGTCCTTTAGCCCGATATTGAGATCATATGTTCGAAACTGGATTGTCCTCACAGCTCCCTCATCCTTTTCCACCATAAAAATAGTACCATCAATGAAATGTAGTATTATCGCATGCTGCTCGGGTCTTGATATTACCTTGGCAGCCTTGGCAACAATGGTGTTGCTCGCCCGAGGATTCCGCCTGTCCACCACAAATATATCTTTCATTAGGCCGCCGGTGCGGGAAAAGCTGTTTACGTAAAATACCACGCCTTCAAAGGGCTCAGAGAACACCCTTTCTTTTATGCCAAGATCGGCCTTGCTTTTGGCTATTTGATAAACAAGATCCTTGAAAGATCTATTTCCCCAAGGAATGGCAAAAACACCCAGCCACATGGAAACCATGAATCCAGCTAAAGAGATCAATACCACAGGAGGTAAGAGTTGATAAAGGCTAATCCCGGCTGACTTAATGGCAATAATCTCATTGTCCACGCCCAGCCTTGCAAAGGCAAGCAACACGGACATAAGGGCGGCAGCAGGCAAGGCAAAAGAAATAATCTCCGGCAAAAGGTAGGTTATCATTCTTGCCACCGTACCTATCCCTACTCCCTTGCTCACCACCAGTTCGGTTATGGAAAGCAGCCTGGTGGCAAGCACGATAAAAGAAAAGATCACCAGTATGGCGACAAACCCAGGGATAATCTCGCGCAGAATGTATTTATATAGGGTTAATTTCACGTATACTTATTACTGTGACATATGAATTAATTCGTACACAACCCACCTCTCCGCTATCTAACTCTCAAAATATGGCTCCTTGATGCAATTTTTCCAGGAATTGCTGCACTGGCAATACCGTTATTCCCTCGAAAAAATATGTTCTCTTTCCCATATAAACACCAAACATCTTTTCGACTTCAACGCGGCCCGACTCATTCAAGGAACGCATGGCACGCTCCCAGCGTCTGTCCCACTTTTCGGCCAATTTTACCTCAAGGCAGATGATGACTGGTTTTAGCCCCGGTCGTGCTTTCCGAGTTTCTATTATAAAATCAATCTCCGAACCACTGCTTGTTCTATAGAAATAAATCGCTCTGTTTTTTCTGGAAGTAAGATTATATACTCTCAATTCGTGGTAAATCAGGCTTTCTAGGGCCACCCCCTTCCACAACCTATCAATTGGATCATAAACAAGTCCTGCAGCCGCCCTTGCTACACCGGGATCAAACCAATAAAATTTTGATCGCAACTGTTCCCTAACCTTAGCTCTGGGTCGATATGCAGGAAGGAAATACCCTAGCAACGTGTCCTCAAGAATCGAAAAATATACATCCACACTGCTGCGCGGCACAGCGGCTTCCCTGGAAATATTTTGCCCGTTTATCTGTTGGCCGTTCAACTGCCCTGCAATATTCAAAAATCGTAAAAATGGTGGAAGTCGCCTCACGATTCCTTCTTCATTGATCTCTTCCTTAATATAGGTGTTTACATAGGAACTCAAAATATCCGCCGCGTTCTCCCTGTCGAGCTGAACGTAAGGCAAAAGCCCCCATTGGAGTGAAAATTCAAGGTCAAAAATACTCCCCAGTTCTTTGTAAGAAAAGGTATCTAGGTTTACTGTGAGAGCCCTACCACCCAAAAGATTGGTCCCTTTGCGCCGCAATTTCCTTGCAGAAGACCCAGAGAGGGCGAACTTCCATCCGCGCAACTCAATTAATCGGTGCACCTCATCGAGTAGGTGGGGTATTTTTTGAATTTCATCAATTACTACCCAAGAGCCATTAGGTAAATCTCCGATCATTGCTTCCAATCTGTCAGGATTGGCAGACAATTCAAGATAGAGGGATGGCTCAAGCAGGTCAAAAAAAGGTGCTTTCGAGAGCACCTTTCTAAGCCAAGTGGTTTTTCCTACCCCCCTAGGACCAAAAAGGAAAAAAGAACGGCTAGGAACCCTCAGCAAACGCTGGATGTATACTTCCTTCATATTGCAATTCTACATTTGTCTTGTAACTTTGCAAGGCAAATTTACAAGAATTTTGAAAAATAACCTGCAGCACTTTTATTGTATCCCCGATGGAAAGGTGTGCATGCCCTCTTGATATTTTTTGATAATTTTTGACTAAAGTCCAAAATTATCTTGACTTTTTTGTAGGTACCATCAAAATAAAGCTTTAGAGCAGGTACCTGAAAAGTTTCATCAAGGCTGACCTTGCTTCGAAACTTCTGCTGATATCCGGTAAGCGAGGGGTGCACTTCCTGCTCATTAGAGATTAATTTGTAGTTAGTACTACCCAACACTCGAGCAAGGCCGTCCCTGTCCCACCGATCAAGGGACGAACCAAGAGGTGGAGACAGCTCAGCTACCTCTTCTCCAACAGCGCATTAATTTCGTTTACAAAGACTTCAAAATCTCTGTAACCCTTCCTCGTCTCTTTCAAAAGCCTTTTGTCGTCAATCTCCCAGTAACGATGAATCAATAGATTGCTAAATTTGAAAAAGAACAAAAGACGTTCCAGAAGCTCAACATCCATCAGTTCAGCTCGCCTGGCCTTTTGCACCACCTCTAGATAGGACTCAGCGGCCTCGCCCTTCAGCTTGGCAAGCATGTGTTGCAGCGTATTGGCCATTGCCTCAGCCACTTCCACAAGAGAGTATTTCAATGATTTCAATAGGTACCGCTTTCCTAGTAGTTCCTGGTCAGAGTATTCTGATAACAGATAGCGGATATCTTCAATGTTCTCCTGGATAGTAAGACAATAGCGTTTGAGCCTCTTGGCATCTAATTCAGGCATAGGCTATCTCAATTAGGCCCCTCAACTGCCGGTATTTGTTTGCCACTTCCTCAACAAACTCTGCGTGGGCATCCACTTCTCTGCACAAAAGGAGCTCCCCTTGCCTGACGATATCTATAGCTATTGAAAGGGGGGCTCCATTCAAACTGCGCACATCAAGCACCTCAGGAGGAAGTCCTGTCAATTTATGAAACTCCATCTGAAGCTCCAGCTCTAGTCTTACTGGATCTCCCCCCTTAACATAGACCGCCACGTCTATGTCCCGAGGCAGCGGCAGTCTGCTCTGTCCCTTTCTAGCTGAGCGTGCAGACCCATAAAGATAAGCAAAACCTACTTCCGGAAAAGAGGAAAGTATGTTTCTTACCAAATCCACAAGTTGGTTGACTTTTTCTATGGACAGCCTGCTCATGGTTCTCACTACCTTTATCAGGTTTTCAATAACCCCGTTACCTTATTCATTCTTGAGGTATAGCAGCTTTGCCCCTACATGTAAATTCAGCACAGTGTCTTATCTCCGGCTCAATCTTCATTTTTTCATCCCGCCCCGTCTCTTATGCGTCGTCATGTCCGCATAAGGGAATGTAATCCCTACTATCTCTCCGGCCTTAATCTTCATCCCATACACTGTCTTCCACGTTATCCCACACCTCATTCATTGCCAAGAGCTGCGCTTGCTTCAAGTTCTGTATCTCTTCGTTTTGAACCTGGTGCCTTTTTTCAATATATTCTATAAACCTAAGCACTTCCTTTGCCAAATCTTCTGGCAGGTTACTGGCTTGTTTATAAAAAGGTAAAGCACTTCGGTAAGTACTG
>DQZA01000284.1 GCA_011042035.1 Desulfobacteraceae bacterium | reverse complement strand
CGGTGGGGGCATAATACCCGATGAGGATATAGCCAAGCTTAAAGAGGCTGGAATCAAAGAAATCTTTACCCCCGGCGCTTCACTGGATGAAATTGTCAATTGGGTAAAAGAAAATGTCAAACCCCGAGAGAGATAACAACGAATGGACGACATAGTGAAAAAGATAATTGCTGGTGATGTAAGGACAGTAGCGCGCCTTATCAGAGATATTGATGACGGAATTCCTGAGGTAAGAGAGGTATTAAAGAAACTTTATCCATACACTGGCAATGCGTATGTCATTGGTATTACCGGTGCCCCAGGGGTTGGGAAAAGTACCCTTGTGGATCAAATGGTTGCCCACTTGAGGGATCAGGGAAAGACGGTTGGCGTACTGGCGGTAGATCCCACGAGTCCTTTTAGTGGCGGAGCTATTCTTGGAGACAGGGTTCGGATGCAGCGTCATAGCATGGATAGCGGGGTCTTCATTCGCTCTATGGCGACGAGAGGTCATTTTGGTGGCCTCACCCAGTCAACCCGTAGTGCTATTGACGTATTGGACGCCATGGGCAAAGACTACATCTTAGTGGAGACCGTTGGGGTAGGCCAGGACGAGGTGGATGTAGTAAAGAGCGCTCATACCACGGTGATTGTGGTTATCCCAGGAATGGGTGACGATATCCAGGCCATAAAGGCTGGGATCCTCGAGGCAGGCGATATTTTTGTTATTAACAAGGCCGAACGGGAAGGGGCTGACAAGACATTGGCTGACTTAAGGCTGATGTTGGATATGGATCAAAACAAATACAGGGAAGGGAAATGGAAACCGCCGATCCTCAAGACAGAGGCGGTATTTGACAAGGGCGTGGTGGAGCTGTTGGAGGAAATAGAAAAGCATAGGGAATACCTAAAGCAGACACATGGGACTCTCTTGCCTCGGAGGCAGAAAGAAAAGGTGAGTCAGGAACTGCTGGATATGGTGAAAAGTAGGCTAATTGAAGAGGTGTTAGGCAAGCTTACTGAAACTGGAGAATTTGATAGGGCAGTAGATGAGATTGTAGAAGGGCAAATAGACCCTTACACTGCATGCGATAACCTGGTACTGCCAAACATAGAGTCCAATTCTAGCAGCAAAAAATAGAACCCAGGCCCATGACATATTTTCATTTACATTAATGCCCAGGTAATTATGATCGGCTGGATACAAGAAGGCATACTCTCTGCAGCATGTGTCTTTTTTCTTATTTTTGGAATTCATCTCCTTGTAGCAGCATATGGCCTGGATAATCCATTTTGGTTTGTGATGACATTTTTCTCCTCATCCTTAATTATTCTTATCAGTGCTACCCTCTTGCTTGGATTCATTATTAGAATGGTGGCCAGATACAGGGCACATGGCGAGGATAAGCAGTAATATTCGTAAAAAACATGAAAATGCAGATTGGTTGCGAGGGGTAGTTGGGATAGCAATCCACAAATGGAGGAGGTAGCATGGCTGCTAGGAAAAAATCCCAGTCCATTGGGAAAAAGCTGCTCAAGCTAAGAAGGGAAAAGAAGCTGACCCTGAAACACTTAGCTAACGAAACGGGCCTTACCACCCAATATATCTCTCAAATAGAAAAAGGCGAGGTAATGCCTCCTGTAGCTGTAATTCTGCGGTTATCCAGAGCCCTTGAAATCGATTCCAGTCTTTTGTTGCAAGAGGAAAAGGCAAAGGCAGGGAAAAAGATAGATGAGGATTACCAAAAAAGGACCGAGGCATATACCTATGAGACGCTCACGCCTGAAGCCAGACACAAGCATTTAAAGGCCTTCAAGGTGTTCATTGACCCGAAATCCCACCACAAGGGTGTGAGCTATCAACACCTTGGAGAAGAGTTTATTTATGTGCTCAAGGGTAAGATTGAGGTAATGGTGGGCGACAACAAGAACGTGCTGGATGAAGGCCAGTGCATTCACTTCAATTCATCCATAGTTCACAAGCTGCGCAACCTCAGCAGCAAGAAGGCGGAACTGCTCGTGGTACTATATACCCCATGAACATCACTGTCACCGAGGAACCGGCACTCATTGTAAGAGAGGGAACCGAATGGCTTGGCATTTGACCGAAGAGCAAAAGATGACTCAGGCGATGGTGCGAGACTTCGCTAGAACGGAGGTAATGCCCACTGCAGCCGAGAGGGATAAGACAGGGGAATTTCCCAGAGAGATCATAAAAAAGATGGGAGAACTGGGACTGATGGGCATGAATGTGCCGCCTGAATACAATGGTGCTGGCGTTGATACGGTGAGCTATTCAGTGGCAATGCAAGAAATAGCCTATGCCGACGCATCTACCGCGGTAATAATGTCTGTGCATAATTCAGTCGCATGCGGGCCGATATTTTTATTTGGATCGGATTATCTTAAGGAGACATACTTGAAGACACTGGCCGCGGGACAGAAGCTGGGGTGCTTTGCCCTGACAGAGCCTGGTGCAGGTTCAGATCCTGCTAGCCAGAAATCCAAGGCTCTGAGAGATGGAGATTTTTACATAATCAACGGAACCAAGATGTTCATAACAAGCGGCAAAAACTCCGACGTCACAGTTGTTACCGCATACACCGATAGGGACAAGCGGCACAGAGGCATTAGTGCGTTTGTGGTGGAAAAGGGTACCCCCGGGTTTTATGTGGGGAAGCAAGAAGAAAAGATGGGCTTGCGCTCTTCTGACACCACAGAACTGATATTTGAAGATTGTCGTGTGCCTGCTGAAAACTTGCTGGGAGAGGAGGGTGACGGATTTCGCATTGCCATGGCATCCCTCGATGGAGGCCGCATCGGGATTGCTTCTCAATCAGTAGGTCTTGCTCAGGCCTGCCTGGATGCTGCAATTTCATATGCAAAAGAAAGGGTGCAGTTCAACAAACCCATTTCTCAGTTCCAGGGCATCCGTTGGATGATAGCCGATATGGCCACGCAAATCGAGGCTGCAAGGCTCCTCACCTTTAATGCGGCTGCCATGAGAGACCGGGGAGAAAACTTCACTGCTGCTGCTTCCATGGCAAAGGTCTTTGCCTCTGAGATGGCAAACAGAGTAGCTTACCAGGCGCTCCAGATCCACGGGGGATATGGTTATACAAAGGAATATCCTGTGGAGAGGTATTATAGGGACGCTCGGGTGTTAACAATCTACGAAGGAACATCAGAGATTCAGCGACGAGTTATTGCTCGTCACCTGATAGGCAAATAGTTTAGGGGGTTGGACTCCGCATTTCAGGATGACGCCACTATTTGAATACTACAAGGAGTTTGTTCCCGATTTTGCTGAATTCCAGGATAGCCTCAAGGACCCTATTCCTACTCATCTTCGAATAAACACCTTGAAGGCCGAGGCAGGCAAGGTACAGAACCGGCTTAAGGAAAGGGGTCTTAAACTTTTCTTCTCTTACCTAGATGACCCGACTCTGGTGTTGGCCCCTGATATCCCTGCTCCTGGAAATCTCCTTGAATACTTTCTTGGCTACATACACCCTCAAGCGTTTACATCATGTCTGGCGGCTCTGGTGTTGAACCCTGAACCGGAATCCTATGTGCTGGATATGTGTGCGGCACCTGGCGGAAAGACCTCTCATATGGCGCAATTGATGGGGAACACAGGTCTTATCGTTGCCAATGAGCTATATTCAAGCAGGCACGTTGCCTTGGGCCATACCCTCTCGAGGCTTGGGGTAGCCAATTGTGTGATAACGAGCTACCAGGCACAGCAGTTTCCTCTGAGGACAAAATTTGACTATGTGCTTGTGGATGTACCTTGTTCTGGGGAAGGAACTTTTCGCCGGGTTCACAGCCGCTCGGAGTACAGGGAAAATAAGCAAAAGGCACTCTTGCCCGAGCTGCAGAAAAAGATACTTACCAGGGGATACCAGGTGCTGAAAAAAGGTGGATTTCTTCTCTATTCAACGTGTACATATAACCCAGAGGAAAATGAAGAGGTAGTATCCCATCTGCTTGAGCAATCTGATGCGGAAATCTTGCCAATTAACTTGGAGTCTATTGCAATTGAGAGTGGCATAGAGCAATGGAGAGGAAGGCGATATGACAGTATGCTCAGAAGG
>DQZA01000283.1 GCA_011042035.1 Desulfobacteraceae bacterium | reverse complement strand
CCAAAACCCATCCTTTTGCGCCTCCACATTGATACCAACTTGGACAGCCGGAATCTTAAGTTCGCCTGCTTGCCTCGCAAAGGTAATTCCTACCGACGAAGAAAAAATTGTAAATATGAACTGCGCCCCTGACCGCTGAATGGCAGAGAGTTCGGCCGTGACATCCGTTGCTACCGGAGAGGGTCTCCAAATACCAACAATCTCCATCCCCATCTTTGGCAGCACCTTTTTAGCAGCGCCAATCATGGGGTCTACCCACATCGCCTTCTCACCCACTATGGCGGCCATTATTTTCTTTAAGCCAAGCGCTTTCCTGAGGATGGCACCCACAGTTCCCGCATGGATAAAACAAGTCTTGGCCAGGTAATAGGAGTTGAATGGGGTGCCTCTGAAAAAATACTTATACCGCTTGTAATTCTTGGACACCTTTAGACACAGCTCCGGATGCGCAGCGCCGCAGTCAATAAAGATCTTTTTGTAGTCCATGGCAATGTCTTGCATTGCCAGTACTGCCTCAGAGCGGAATCCCCCCACCACAAAATCCACCTTGTCCCGGGTCAGTAACCGTTCCATTGCATTTGTAGCATCAGTAATGCTCAAAAACTCGTTGGAATCCGCTTTTATGATTTCGACCTTCATGCGTTTCTTTCCAACGAGGATACCTCCCTTTGCGTTGAGCTCTTCGGCGGCCATTGTTGCTCCGTTCCAATGACCTTTGCCCTGAAGAAAATTCATTGGTCCGATAACACCGATTTTTATTACGTCTTTGCTCCATGCTGGCACGGCAAAAAACGTAAAGATGAATACGCTTGCCAGGAAAATCATCCCAATTCTCTTCTTTGTCATGGCTTGCCCCTCCTTTCTAAAAGCCTAACGCTTAAGGGTTGATGAACCAACTACCCCGCCGCAAGCAGCGGAGTATCAATCGGAAACCATCTTAACCGCCCCAAGGGGCGCGGAATTAATCCGCCTCTGGCGGATTAAAGGTGTTATCAGCATATGTTCAATCTCACCATGCAATGCCAGTTGAACTGAATTGAGATGTAATACTTTTAGAAACCGCAGTTTGGCAGGTATCAAGATCGGTGTGGGGGCAAGGATCGTTCCTAGAATCACCCTATATTCTCCGCGTCGTTGGTTGGTCAACTTAATCAGCCGGAGCAGACCCCTTTGAAGGCCCAATGATAACTAATATATCTATCATCTTCTATTGCTCAACTATAATAAAGTCAAGGGAAAAATTATAGAGCATGACACTTGCCCTTTATTTTTTGAAAGATAATTTTAATATATATCTGCCTCTGCCACAATTTTCTTATTTAATCTTGACTTATGTAGCGCTTTTCCTAATAATTATCTAGGATTTTTATTTTAGCAATAGAAATTCACACATAACCAATGGTAGCCAACATTACAGGAGGCCCATCATGGCAGTTAAGACATTCGAGGATTATTATGCACGACTTGAAAGGATGAAGCCAAATCTGTACCTTGGCGAAGAAAAAATAGCCAGAACCCATAAATCCTTAGCTGGGGGTATACGCATCATTCGCGAAACATTTGAGGGTGCACGTGACCCTAATCTCAGGAAATTCTGCATCGCGACTTCACACCTGTCCGGGGAAGAGATTAGTCGATTTACTCATGTCCACCAAAGCATAGATGATCTTCTCATGAAACAACAGATGACCCGATTACTCTGTCACCGGGTTGGAGGGTGTATCCAGAGGTGCATGGGCACAGATGCCCTAAACGCCCTTTCTGTTATCACATACGAAATGGATCAGGCCCTGAGGACGGATTATGATAAGCGGTTCAGAACCTATTTGAAATACTTCCAGGAAAACGACCTGGTGGCGAGTTGTGCGCAGACAGATCCCAAGGGCGACAGGCTCAAACGCCCCCACGAGCAGGAAGATCCTGACCAGTACCTGAGAGTAATAGAAACCAGGTCCGACGGCATAGTAGTCCGTGGCGCCAAGATCAATATTACAAACACGCCTTATGCAGACGAGATCATTGCTGTACCCACAAGGTTTATGGGCCCAAAAGACAATGACTATGCCGTGGCATTTGCCCTACCGGCAGATGCAGAGGGAGTTAAGATCCTGGTGCGCCCGGCCTATCATCACCCCCGTAAGCATCTGAAGGCACCGGTGGCAGAAATGGGAGACGGCGAGGCATTTATAATATTCGATGATGTATTTGTACCCAACGACCGAGTGTTTCTCAATGGTAACGCAGACCCCAGGCAGACCCCATATGCAGGCTTTCTTGCGCTTCTATTTGCACATTATCACAGGCATACGTATACGGGTTGCAAACCTGCCATCTCAGAGGTTCTTGCCAGCGCCGCGGCGCTTGTGGCGGAGTACAATGGGATAGAGAAACAGGCCCACGTGAAGGAAAAACTCTCTCACCTTATAGGGACCGCAGAACTGGTGTTTGCCGCAGGCCAGGCAAGCGCATACAGGGCAGAACAATCACCCTCTGGCACCTTTATCCCGGACGAAATACTAACAAACGCGGGACGAAGGCTTGCAGGGGAAGAGATCTATCATGAATTTCAGGTGGTGGCCGATCTTGCAGGTGGCCTGGTGGCCACACTGCCCTTTGAGGATTCTTTCTTCTCCGGGGAAGTAAGCGCCCTTGCCAACAAGTACCTCAAGAGGAACCCAAAGGTGTCAGCCGAGGAAATGCACCGTTGTTTTAGAGGGCTTGAGAACCTTATAGTATCTGACCTTTCCGGCGTAGTACAGGTTGCCGGCCTTCATGGGGGTGGCTCTCCTCAAATGGAAACAATAGCTATGATGTCTAGATATGATATTGAAGCACTCAAGGGCATTGCCAAGTACCTATTTGGAATAGAGGATACTGCTCCAATCTACCAAAGGGCAACGGTTACTCCGAGAAAGATGCTCGAAAAGTTCAGGACAGTAGCAGGCACCCAGAAATAATCACGGATTTGTTTTAAGCCTAAAAAAAATCTTAACGGATAAGAGAATCACAAAATGAAAACCTCTTCCAAATCAGAACTGAGAAAGCAACAGATACTCACCGCTGCCGAAAAGGTATTTGCTAAAAAGGGTTTCCAGGAAGCCACTATCTCTGATGTTGGCAGGGAAGCAGGTCTTTCAGAGGCCACCATTTACGAATATTTCTCATCCAAAGAAGAGCTGCTCTTCTCCATACCTGGCGAAACTGCAAAAAAAACACGAGAGGACCTCAAGCACATACTAAGACATGTTAGGGGTGCCGCCAACAAGATTCGCAGCATAATCTATGGGTACCTGTGGTTTTACGAGACCCACCCGGATTATGCGTCCGTCTCCCTGCTCATTCTGAAACAGAATCGCAAGTTCCTGGAAACCCAGGCCTACAAGGACGTCAAGAAGCTGAGCGGCCTCTTGACTGAAGTGCTCCAGGAAGGCAAGAATAAAGGGGAATTCTCTCAGGAAATCGACGTGTACCTCGTTCGCTCATGCATTCTGGGAACCATCGAGCACAACGTCATAAGGAGGATTCTCCTGGGGAAGCCCCAAAACCTAACGGATCTCACAGATCCATTGACAGACCTGGTCCTTAATGGGATTCTCAAAAAACCCCCTCTGGAGACCATGGATTTTCACGTAACAGTGAAGCCGGCAACGCAGAAAAAGCCAGCGGGACCGAAGAAAAATAAGAGATAGAGAGGCCCACGAATTAGTGACATAACCCGCTTTTACTCTCCCCTGAAAACCGGTTTTCTTTTCTCCAGAAATGCCTTGAATCCCTCTTCCCTGTCTTTGGTATTTCTTACGGCAACGCTTCCGTCCGCCTCCACCTGCAAGCCCTGCTCGATCCCCTCGTACAGACCCGTGCCCATGGCCTTCAAAACCCATTGCACCGCTATGGGCGGCCTCTCACAAAGCCTTTGGGCAAGGCTATTGGTCTCCTCCATCAGTTTTTCCGTGGGAACGATCTTGTCCACCAGGCCCATCTCAAGGGCCTGATTTGCGTCCACGGTCTTGCTGAAAAGGATCATATCCAATGCCCTTGCACGTCCCACAAGACGGGGCAACCTTTGTGTACCCCCCCATCCGGGGATGAT
>DQZA01000190.1 GCA_011042035.1 Desulfobacteraceae bacterium | reverse complement strand
GCTAAATTTTGTAAAAGGGCATATGGGTGGCAACGAAATACTCTTACTTTATGGTTCAAACATACCCGATAACGATGCTGAAAAACTCAAACTCGGACTTAAAGCGTTATATCCTCCTTACCCTCGAGGTCACCAAGCAGGCTTTTTGCTTCCTGCAAAGGGGACGGCGCATTTGCGCGTCAAAATTGTGAACGCGGCCTCAAAAAGCTTCATGCCTATGTGCGGCGGGCTGCTACAGGTGCTTGGTAAGGCGTTGATCGAAACCGACATCTCTGACCACTTCAGTGTGCTTGAGGCAGAAGAGGTTGTGGTCGAAACGGATCTGGGCTGTTGCCGCCTTGAGTTCGAGAGCCGTAGAGACGAAGAAAAATCGGCATGGACAGAGATGAAGCCTTTTGTGGAAGAATGTTATACACTCGGCATTCAATCGATTGAGGTGGCCGGTGTAAAGGCAATGAAGGTGGGTGAATTCCTGGTCGTAGACGCAGAGGATGTCTACAACCTATATCCTGACCTTGATTTCCAACGGATCGACACAAAGGCCCTTGATGTCCTTGCTGATATTCAAAAAGATTTTGATCGGCAAGGTTTCCTGGAACATGAGAATACCGACTTTGCTCTCTATGACTTGAGTCCCAAGGTGTCTTCCAATACTGGGCGGGTCATCTTCCCACACAAACCCTATGGCGAATATATCGAGCCCGCCTGTGGCACAGGTGCGATAGCGGTGGCCATTGCCGTCGTGGAGACAAGGAAGCGTGGGTATACTGGGGAGGTTGAATTCCGCTTCGAGTCGGGCGGCAGTCCTTTTTGCATAGGCGGCCCTGATTTGACCACCGTAAAGTTGTATGTGCAAGAAGGGAGGGTGACCTCTGCATCCTTTAACCATAGCTTGGTCGAAATTCTAGCTGCAGGGAAAATTTATATAAGGGGATAGGATGTCTAGGGGGAAAACAGGGAAGCGAGAGATAGGAGAAGTCTGTAAGGGCCCCCTAGCTTCAAAGATCGATTTGTTCTTGACCGATATGGCTAGGAATGGTTTCGGAGGCACAGTGTTAATCGCCGAGGGAGATGATGTAGTACTGAACAAAGGTTTTGGCCTTTCTAGGGAAGGTATTCGCTGCACTGCTTCCACCGTCTTCGATATAGGTTCGATTACAAAGCAATTTACAGCAACAGCAATCCTTCGGCTTGAAGAAGAGGGCCTTCTTTCGGTCAATGATTCCATCAAAAACTATTTCGACTATGTCCCCGAGGACAAAGCAAGGATTACCATTCATCACCTGTTAACCCATACCGCCGGGCTTCTCCATAGTTATGGAGAGGACTATGAGATAGCGTTTCGCGACGAAACTTTAAAGAAAATGTTCGAACGACCACTCAAATTTCAACCTGGAACGGCGTATTCATATTCAAATGGTGGGTATAGCGTCCTTGCAGCTTTGATCGAAAGGGTAACTGGCAGATCCTTTGAGGAGTATCTCCGCTCCACCTTTTTTGATCCCCTCGGCATGAGATATACCGGATACTCCCTTCCAGAGCAGCTGGAAGTCCCAGTAGTAATGGACAAAAGCCGCAAAGATGGCCCGTATTGGTACCTTTATGGCAATGGTGGACTGCTCTCCACTACGGGTGACTTGTTCAAGTGGCATCTAGCCCTCCACGGAGGGGAGGTCCTTCCCGAGTTACAGAAGAAGAGGCTTTTTATCCCCTATGTTAAGACGGACGAAGGAACGAGCTTCTATGGCTACGGCTGGTTCATCGACATGACCAGCCGTGGGACTACGTTGATAAGCCACTCCGGGGAATCAGGGGAGGGGATCAACTCAGATTTTCTTTACTACAAGGACGAAGATATCCTCATGATAATCTTTTCCGATGTTCGCCTAAACAGCAAAATTGCAGTGGATGTAGTTGAAGAACTTTTGGAAGAAATAATTTTCGGATAACGGACTCTTAACCGCTGATTTTCCTACCCCGTAACCTTGGGTCTAATATATCCCGCAGCGCATCCCCTATCAAGTTAAAACTCAAGACGAACAGAAAAAGTGCTCCTCCAGGGAATACTAGTGTGTACCAATAGCGGAATAACATCCCTTGCCCCCCAGCAATCCAGTTGCGGCAATAGCTAATCAGTTGCCCCCAATCCGCGTATCCCGGTGGAGCTCCAACCCCCAGAAAACTCAAAGACGAAAGCCAGATGACCATACTGCCAATATCCATAGAGGCCACGACCAGGACGGGGTAGATGGAATTGGGCAAGATATGTTTCCAGAAGATCCTCGATCCACTCGCTCCAATAGCCTTCGTTGCTTCAATAAATGTTCTCTCTTTAATTGAAAGAATTTCGCTACGAATCAACCTCGCGTAAGACATCCAGCCAAACGTGGTCATGGCAAGCATAGACTGGACTAACCCTCTGCCAAGAAGGGATGCCACCGCCAATGCTGCTACTAGGAATGGAAAAGCCAGAAATATATCAACAATCCTCATTAATACCTCGTCGACAAGTCCGCCACAGTAAGCTGCAACGCCCCCTACTATGATGCCAAGCAGGGCACAACTTCCTGTAACTATTAGACCCGCAATGAAAGCTGTCCTAGTGCCCCAGATGACACCATAGTAAATGTCGTACTGACCCTGCGTGGTGCCGAAGGGATGTTCCTTTGAAGGTGGTTTAGGAGTAATTCCGAATCCGTCACGCGGAATCTCGTAGGATGAAAACCCCGGACGGGGAGGAGCAAGCCATGGAGCAGCAATAGCTATAGCGATGAAGAACAAAAGAACAATCAGCCCGGCTAAGGAGAGCGGATTCTTAACCAGCGCCTTTAGCACCTGCATCAGTCGTACTTCACCCTTGGATCAAGGATTGCATACAATAAGTCAACGACTAGATTGCCGATGAGCACACAAACCGCGGCAAAGATGGTAAAGCCGATTATGGCAGGAACATCCAGCTGCAAAGCGGCATCCGCAGCCCACTGCCCCAATCCTGGGTAGTTAAAGATCACTTCCACAACCACGTTGCCGTTGAATAAGAAAACGAGGTCTTGACCTGCTATTGTGACAGTTGGCAAGAGGGCATTTCTGACGGCATGCTTCATGATCACCGTGCGTTCCGTCAAGCCCTTGGCACGGGCGGTAGTGATATAATCTTGGCGTAAAACTTCCAGCATGCTTGAACGCATTACTCTCAGCGTTAGGGCCCATTCTATAACAGATAGACAAAGGACTGGGAGAATCAGATGCCTTAATCCATCCAGAAAAACCCTCCATTCCCCGTTCAATAATGCATCAATTGTGACTAACCCTGTGTACGTTTTGAACTGTTCAGAATGGACAATGAGCGAGGCCCAAGTGCTTAATCGGCCAGGCGGTAGCAGACCCGACGCCCCATAGAAAATCGCGAGGAGGGTTAGTCCTAAGACAAAAGTTGGAAAAGCCCAACCAGTGATGGCCGCCAATCTAGTGAAATGGTCTATTGCACGATTGTGATTAACCGAGGAGATAATGCCAAGGTAAATCCCTATAGCAATCATCGGCAGGAAGCTATACAAAGCTATTTCTGCGGACACAGGGAAACGTTTTACTATAGTCTTCCCCACGCTTTCGTGAGAGGCTTGGGACCAGCCTAAATTCCCATGTAACACTTGATTCAACCAACTTATATACTGGACCATAAGTGGGTCCCTTAGATGGTACTTATCCATTAATAACTCCACTTGCTGCTTGGTAAGACGAGAGGGATTTGTAGGGAGAAAACAGAACAATCGCTGGTAAGGATTAACAGCCTGCATAAACGCAAATATCAAGAACGTTATGCCTAGTAGGATAATTGGCAACAGCATTAATCGTCTTGCTATGTATGCTGTCATCTGCTAAGAATTTATATTCATTGTTGCAACCTCACGGGAGAATGGGGGACAGAGGCACTTGAAGCACCCCTGTCCCCCAATGGATCAGAGTTTTCTTCTATTTCCAGACACCATAGTAGTAGGTGGCCTCTGGCGCCCAGAAGGGATATCGCCAATCACCCTTGACCCAGTCCCTCATAACCATCCAACCAGTGCTTTCGTAGAGCCAGATGTCTATAGCATCTTCATACGCTAGCCG
>DQZA01000226.1 GCA_011042035.1 Desulfobacteraceae bacterium | reverse complement strand
GTTGATTAACAGGCAAACCGTGCTTTAGCCCCTAGGTTGGGGAATATCACCTTTTGTTTGCACTTATCTTAGTTAATAGCAAACCCGCTTAGCGAAAGGAGAAATAGGTTATGGCCGAAAAAAAGGAAAGCGTCTTAAAGGATAAGGTTATATTGGCGGTTGACGATGAGCCCGATGTGCTGGATACCATTGAGGAAGAATTGGACATGTGTATTGTTCACAAGGCTATGGATTATGATACAGCGGTGCAATACCTTGTATCATATACCTATGATTTCGTAATTCTAGATATAATGGGGGTCAATGGATTTGACCTTCTCAAGAAATCGGTTCACCGTGGCTTTCCCACCGTTATGCTCACTGCCCATGCCCTGTCACCCGAATCACTCAAAGAATCTATCAAGCTTGGTGCGGTCTTTTTCTTGCCCAAAGAAAAGATGGGCCACCTAAAAGAATTCTTGGAAGACGTCTTGACAGGAGCTAACAAACCTATTTGGAAGAAAGTCTTCGCAAAGTTAGGTGATTATTTTGATAAACGCTTTGGGCCTGATTGGAAGGAAAAGGATGAGTACTTGAAAAATATAGAGGAAGAGCTCATGGGTGCCACCAAGAGTTAATCGGGCCCCAAGCCGTCTAATTGCTGTCGCCTCTTTTTGAGAAATGGGAAAAACTCATCGCTATATTGCTCCGATCTTGGGAGGGCTGGTTTTTCTAGCAGCCCTCTTTGTTTTGCGCCATGAATTGAAGGCATATGATATCGCCGATATCATGGCACATGTTAAGTTACTCCCGCCAAGGGGTGTGCTAATTGCCCTCATCCTTACTGCTGGAAACTATCTCATGATGACGGGCTATGATTATCTTGCCCTTCATTATATCGGCAGGCCCCTTCACTACGCGAAAATCGTTATGGTCTCCTTCATTGGTTATGCCTTTAGTAATAATCTAGGCCTTTCCATGATAGCGGGCGGCTCGGTGCGGTATCGCCTTTATTCGGCATGGGGTCTTTCTGTCTCTGAGGTGGCCAAGATAATAGCATTTTGCATTATGACCCTCTGGCTGGGCTTTTTCGCCTTATGCGCTATAGTGTTTCTCTACGAGCCCATGACCCTACCGCAGGCCCTTCATCTCCCCTTTTCATCTGTTAGGCCAATTGGCGCTATTTTGCTTCTGCTGGTTATGGCATATCTCCTTTGCTGCTCCATATGGCGTGACAAGTTAAAAATCAGTGCATTGAATCTACAACTTCCCCATGCAAAATATTTCTTCCCGCAAATGGCCGTCGCCTTCATCCACTGGGGCCTAGCAGGAGGTGTGGTTTACTTTTTGCTCCCCCAGGTCGATGGCCTCGGGTACGCAGGGTTCATGAGTATATATCTATTAGCACAATTGGGTGGTCTGTTGAGCCAGGTGCCAGGTGGTTTGGGGGTATTTGAGACTATTATGGTGCTGCTTCTCTCTCCCAGGCTATCAAGCCCTGCTGTGTTGGGGTCCCTTTTGGTCTTTAGGGCCATCTACTATATTCTTCCATTGATTGCAGCCTCGGTTCTGTTCGCTGGGCAAGAATTATTCCAAAAAAGGGACACAATTAAGGCCGCGGCAAAGGCCCTCAAGAGGTAAACAACTCGTATTGCCTTCCTGGCTGCACCTTTAACCAAATCCTGTAAAGCTTCTCTCCCCCGTCCTCGTAACACCTAAATCCTTGAGGGCTGACCTCTTCCACCTGTACTTCGCCCAGCTCTTGGCATTGCTCGAGCCAGTTCCTGAAATGCTGCCCTCCGCCGAAATAGACCTTCACCCATCTGTTACCCTGCTCATCCACCTTCTCTCTCACCCTTTCCTCCTCAGCCATACGCTCGCGGATGTCTTCGAAAGGGTTTTTAGAGCCAAGGTCTCCAGTCATAGACAAGGCCTCCCATCATTCTGATTTTTGAATCTCTTGAAGCAGCCTCTCTTTCCTTTCAATTTCCTCCTCCAACTCTTCTATGCCCATCAGTTGATGAGGACGAATGGAATGGGCTGGAAGGGCATCCTTTCTATTTTGCAGCTCTTCCCTCAAGGCCTCGATCTCCTTGAGCAAGTCTTCCTTGGATTTCATGGGCCTGCCTTCCCTTGCCTCCGGCATTTATGCCTGCGATGTTGTTCCACAATAATATATTAGAGATTCTCTTCTTTCCGTCCGAATCAAATTTTTTCTCAACAGCTTTCCCAAATATTTTGAGACCTCATTAAGGTGCATGTCAAACACCTCCGAGATCTCCTCTGCGGTACAAGGCCTCCGCTGCAGCATAGAAAGAATGGCATCCTCGTTTGCCCTAATGTTATGCGCCTGTTTTCCCCCAAACTCTGCAATTATTTCTGCCGGGGGTTCAAACAAGGCCGCCTGCTCTTCGAGTTCCTCGTTGGACAGGGGAATTACAAACCCCTCTGCAGGAGGCCGGACGGCGGTATTTAGCTGTACACGATCTGGCCGGATCTTTTCAACCAAGGCCGCTATCTTCCTCACTTCATCAGGAAGGGCATTCACACCTTTTATCAGAAAGACCTCCAGATAAAGCTTCCCTTTGAATTCTTCTCTGAATTTGCTCTCGCCCTCAACCAACTTCTCAAACACTAGATCATCGTGCGGCCGATTGACCCATTCGTATGATGCCTGATCCCACGCACTCAATGAGACCTTTACCACATGGGCTAGGGATGCTGATTGCCGTACTTCTGGCAAGTACAGCATGGTACCATTTGTCAACAACACTGCTGGGCTTTGGCTGTTTGATCTAATATACTCAAGTATTTCACCGAAACGGGAATGGAGGGTCGGCTCACCAGAGCCAGAAAGCGTAATAACATCTGTTTCCACCCCGCTTGCCAACCAACGAGCAAGCTCCTCAATCACCTTGTCCGTAGGGGCATATTCCTTCCGCTGGATTGTCTTTTCCTTGGTTCGCCCTAATTGGCAAAATACGCAGTCTAGGCTGCAGGTCTTAAAGGGCAACAGGTCTACGCCCAAAGATCGACCGAAGCGCCGAGATGGTACAGGGCCGAATATATATTTGTACCTCTTTGTCATATCAATACTTGTCCTCATTCAATGGTTTTATTGCCGCAGTCAATAGTTCTCCTGTGTTCTAGGCAGGTAAATTGTAAACACTGTTCCTTCCCCTGGCTTGCTTTTGGCTGTGACACGACCCCCATGGGCATTGACTATGGCCTTGACTTCAGCAAGGCCTAAACCGCTTCCTTCCATCTCCGAAACCTGCGAGCCCCTATGAAAGGGATCAAATTGCTGATGATCCGCGCACTATTCCTCCACTTTAGAGATTAGAGATGCACCGCTATTTGGCTATTACACAAGGGGACCCTGTCCGGCCGGGGCCCCTTGTGTAATGGACTGAAACCTTACACCTCTGTAACCGTTATGGCCTCGGATTCACACACCTCAACGCAGCTCTCACATCCAAGGCACTCCTCAGCGTTTACAGGCACAGACTTTTCATCCTGAAGCTCATACACATCCACAGGGCAAACTTCCATGCACTCACCACATCCAATACACTTGTCAGCGTCCACCTCAGGTTTAAACATCTCTCGATCCTCCTTTACATCTCATTAGTTTGAATGAAGCTGCAAAGCTGCTTCCCTTAGCAGATTCTTAAACCTTTCAAGGCTTATGGGATATGCCTGAATGGGGATACCCATCCAGTCAGAATACTCAAGAAATTCTTCTGGTTTTTCTGCCATGTACTTATCAACATAACCTATTCCGTCCAGCACTATGGCTCCGCCCGTATGCCTGGGGAAATTTTCATTAGCAAGACCTTTGTCCCACCCTTTAAACACATAATGTCTAAACTTGATCCATCCTGGTGTCATCCACCATACTTTTTCGCCCCCTGCTACCTCTTGCGCGATTTTATCCCTTTCTTCTTCGCTCGCGAGTATGTCCATGCAGTGGGTCGCGCTAATTCTAACAACACCCGTACCCTGCTCTTCTATGATCTTTTTCATAGTACGGGTAGGATTGTCACCGTTCACATAACAAAACTTTCCCCCGTAGACAACAAGAACCTTCTCTGATATCCGCTTGGCCTTTTCTATCCGGTACAGCAATTGCCTCTCGAGCTCCGGTGGCTTTTCATGG
>DQZA01000234.1 GCA_011042035.1 Desulfobacteraceae bacterium | reverse complement strand
CCTTTTTAGCCTGAGTCTATGGAGAAGATTGAGAATTTGGGCCTGGATGGTGACGTCAAGGGCCGTTGTGGGCTCATCAGCTATGATGAGATCAGGATTGCAGGCAAGGGCCATGGCTATCATGACTCTCTGGCGTTGCCCACCGCTTAATTGATGAGGGTAATCAGAGAGCCTTTGCTCGGGCGAGGCGATTCCCACTGCATCCAGTAATTGGATGCACCTTTCCCTGACAGCCTCCTTTTCAATTGATTCATGGGTTTCGATTACCTCTGCTATCTGATCCCAGATGGTGAAAACGGGGTTAAGAGATGTCAAGGGTTCTTGAAATACCATTCCTATCCTTCGACCGCGAATCCTGCGCAGATCCTCTTGATCTAGCCCCAGCAGGTCCTGGCCATTAAACAATATACTGCCACTCTTGATTTCCCCGGGAGGACAGGGCACAAGTCCCAAAATGGCTAACGCAGAAACGGTCTTTCCGCAGCCTGATTCTCCCACAATACACACGCACTCCCCGCGGTTAATATCATAGGATACCCCATCGACTGCCTTTGCCACCCCCCCCTCGCTGCGGAAGTAAACCTTGAGGTCGCGGACCGAGAGCAGCATATCCTGACCTTTCATATGGACCTCTCCCTCAACTTGGGATTGAGGATATCCCTCAACCCTTCGCCAAACAGGTTAAATGCCAGGACCACTATCAAAATGGCGATACCCGGCACAAAGGTCAGCCAGGGGGCATCAAAGATAAATCTTTTTCCGTCGGACAGTATATTTCCCCAGGTGGCATGGGGTGGCGGAACACCAAAGCCAAGGAAACTGAGTCCTGCCTCTGTTAGAATAGCAGAGGCGATGCCAATGGTGGCTGAAACCAGCACCGGCCCCAGTGCATTAGGCATCATGTGCCTGAATATAATGCGCAGATCCCTTAATCCCAAGGCCTTTGCCGCCATTACAAAGTCCTGTTCTCGCAAGGACAGAAATTCTGCTCTAACAAAACGCGCAGCTCCCATCCAACTGGTAAGGCCTATGACGATCATGATGTTGTACATGCTTGCTGGAAGCAGGGCCACCACGGTCAATATCAAGAAAAAGCTGGGAAAGCAGAGCATAATGTCCACTATGCGCATTATCAGGGTATCAATGGACATTATGGGAATACTGAGGGGAGCAACTTGTTTTATGGATAAATAGCAGACGATGGCAAATGCGAAGGCAGAGAAGAGGGAGAAAAGAGGCAGGCCCAAATACAGAAATATGCCTGTTAAACTCATTAAGATCACGCAGGAGATGTGCCCGGAGTTCACAAAGGCATTTCCATAATACCCAGCCAGGCCACCCATGAAGATGCCTATTAGCACGGAAATCCCCACAGCAACAAAACCCACGGTAAGGGATACCCAGGCGCCCTGTAGCATTCTTGAAAATACGTCTCTTCCCAGGTCATCCGTCCCAAATAGGTAAATGCCAAGGGTTGGGACCTGCTCCGGACTCAATACCTCAACCCTCGGCCTGGACAGGGGCGGGCGCAGTTTTTCCTGGAGCCGCACCATTGCAGGATCGAAAACAGGGTTGGTGCCTGAGGTAAGAAACACACCCAATACAGCGATTACAAAAAAGATGAGAAATATCACTAGCCCTGTGAAGGCCAATTTGTTGGACCGGAGCATCCCCCAAGCCTCTTGTACCCTCGTTTTTCTTGGCGCAAGGGGGGCCTCAAGATCTTCGGAAAAAGAATATGTGGCAGTTGGCGCTTGCATCACAGCTTGATCCTTGGGTCAGCTACCATGTAAAGGACATCAGATATAAACGTTCCTGCCAATACGAGAACGGCAGAGACAAAATTCACGGTTAATATAACGGGATAGTCCCTTGCAAGGATTGCCTCGTAGGCCATGCGGCCCATTCCTGGCCAGGAGAAGATGGATTCAATTATGACAGAGCCTCCTATGAGGCCGGGCAGGATCAATCCAAACATTGTGACAAAGGGAAGCAGCGCATTCCGAAGTGCGTGCTTGTAGTGGACTTGGTCGGGGTGAAGCCCCTTTGCATGGGCAGTGCGGATGTAGTCCTGTCCTTCAACCTCTAGCATTTGGCTACGCACGTAACGAGAAAGCACTGCAATACCCCCTGTGGCGCCCAGTACCGAGGGAAGCAGCAGGTGCCAGATCCTGTCCATGATCATGGGGGGCCATGACCCTCCCCCCAGGCCAAAGGTTTCCATGCCAATCACCGGGACGTGAAATCTTGTAACCACGAATATGATCAAGACATAGGCAAAGAAAAAGCCGGGAATGGAGATGAGGAGATAAGAGAAAAAGGTCACAGTGCGGTCATAAATACCTCCTCGATAAATTGCGGAACGAATCCCCAGCGGGAAAGATAATGTCCAGGTGAGCAAGGTCCCCACAATAAAGAGCGGTAGGCTATTTAGAAATCGGTCCCAGATTTTTTTTAACACCGGACGACTATCTTTCCAGGATACGATCTTGCCGGTAAGCAGGTCCCGGTAAAAATAGACGTATTGCCTATAAAGGGGCTCGTCGAGATGAAATGCCTTTCGGAAGCGCTCCACCAGTTCGGGGGTGAATTTGGGGTTCAGGGGATTGACCTGGCTGGGTTTCCCAGGGGCAAGATGGATGATTAGAAACGAGACTATGGAGACAAAGAAGAGGGTTATGGTCTTTTGAACCGCGCTTCTTGCAATAAATGAAAGCATACAGAACCTCGAAAATCTAACGTATGAACTAAAGCCCAGATCCTATCCCTCAGGACTAAATCTTGGTACTTCCGGTAACTTGATCCATTTATTGAAATAAAAGGTATAATCCCCGGTTTTAGTGGGTGTAATCTTGCGGTAGACCACATTTCCGTTTTCATCCACGTCCTTTATGACTATCCTCTTGTCTAAGACGGCTGTCCATTTGCTTACATAGAGAAAAGTATAAGGCTGTTCACGGGCAATAATCTCGTGCAGCTTGTGGCAATACTGCACTTGCTTATCATGATCGTATTCCTGGCGGATCTTGATTATGAGATCATCTGCCTGTTTGTTCTTGAAACCCACGAAGTTTAATTGATAGGGATGGGTCTGGCTAGAGTGCCAGATTTGATATAGATCAGGCTCGATGCCCATTTGCCAGCCCAGAATTACGGCGTCAAAATCGGCCTTGTCAATGCGCTCCTGGATGAACACCGACCACTCCAGTACGTCGGTGCGAACGTCTATGCCAATACGTTTCCAGGAATCTTGGGCAATTGCCAGAATCGCCTTGCGCAGATCGTTACCGCTGTTTGTTATCAGGGTGAACTGCAGTTTCTTTCCGTCTTTTTCAAGCCAACCTTGATTGTTGCGCTTCCAACCGGCCTCTTCGAGGAGTCTGAGGGCACCTTCGGGATCATAGGGCAGCGGTTTTATACGGTAGTTGTAATAATCCGTCTGTTTTACGAATGGGCCCGTTATCCTTTCTCCCTGGCCATAGAGGACATATTTGATTATCTCGTCCACATTTATTGCCATGCCGAGGGCAAGGCGAACCCGCCTGTCTTTGAAGGGCTCTCGCCTCATGTTATAGCCAATATAGGTATATCCGAAGGATGTGCCGGAGAAATTCTGGAAGCGCAGGTCGTTTTTCAGCCTGGCTACCTGATGAGGCTGCACGCTGTAGCTATCCACAGTGCCCGCGTAAAACTCCATTTCCTGTGTTAGCAGGTCTGGTATTATCCTAAACACGTATTGCTTATAATTGGGCGGCCCCTCCCAGTATTTTTCAAAGCGGTCCAAGATGATGTGCCTGTCTGCCTTCCATTCCCTGAACACAAACGGGCCACAACCAATGGGATGGCGGTTAAAGCGGCTCTGACGAATGGAAAAATTATTGGGATCCATTCCCCGCTCGAGGGCTTCCTTTCTCAGGGCCTTCTTGTTCAGTAGGTGCTCGGGGAGAATACCAATACCCCACGTTCCAAGGGCAGGAGAGTAAAGGCGCTTGTATATGACCTTGACGGTCAATGGATCAAGCACTTGCACTGCCCTGACCGGTTCATAGTCTGAGACACGCGGTGAAAGGTTCTTGGGGTCCATGATGGCCTCATAGGTGAATTTTACGTCCCTGGCGGTGAAAGGATGACCATCGTGG
>DQZA01000133.1 GCA_011042035.1 Desulfobacteraceae bacterium | reverse complement strand
TCACAGCTTCAGGTGTTATCACATCGGCCGCGTCTGGCAGGGCTATGAAATGGATGGAGTTCAGCAGGTCCGAAAAATTGAGACCTGGGTCGGAACGATTGATTAAGACAATTCCTGCTATTTGATCTTCGTAACACAAAATCTGCCTGGTTATTGTACGAATCAAACCGTGTTTTGCATAGGCCCCCTCAAGGGCCATGGTGGCCTCAGGGGAGGATCCCATTCCCATCGAATCAAGCAAGAGTCTTAAAGCCGAATCCGAGTATCTAGCGTAAATGTAGTTGATATGATTCTCTTTCATGGGAGTTACCCACCAGCCGTCGGGGAAGCAGACGACGTGAGTTTTTTTATCCCAAAGAGTGTAGGCGAACTCATATAAAGAACAACCTCCGGGTTCATTAAGGTGTTCTGCGAAGCCCCCAAATGCATATCTAGGAAAGCGGTTCTGTGGTCTGAAGTAACAGATGGCATATTTCATGGCGGCAGACGGGTACCTGTAAATGTCGTTGAGAAAGTACATGGCATGCCTTAAGACCAGCAGACCGCTCAGTCTTCCATCGGCTGGTCTTGCTGAGTGGTGGTGAAGCAGCCAGGACTGCTCGTATGCCCTCACCAGGCCCATGTGGGCATAAATCGTATTGCCCTTTTGGTATACGAAAGACTTGGCTACGTCAGGATCACCCGCCGTGACCTTTTCATGGGTGTTTCTAAAGGCTTCCCTGTTGGCCTGCACAAGGGCATACTTGTCGGGGTAAAGGAAATCGGTGTCGAAGAAAAGCTCCCAGAGTCCCTGCGAGCTAAATTCCGGGGAAATACGAATGCAGGGTTCGAATGTCCGCTGCAAGATCCGCATAAGCCTGGTGTAACCCTCGATGCTGATGTCGAGGATCGCAAAGCCAAAGCGGTGCTTCTGTCTATCGCCTAGGGGACAGTCTGTTCTATGAACGACCTGTGCGGAGCAGGCTATAGGTGGGACGCCAGGAAAGGACAGCTCTACCCTGTCTATGACCAGACCTGGAATCAAGACCGTCTCGTCTGGTGAGCCGGCTACCGAAAAACCTGAAGAGCCAATTTCAGCGGCTTCTATCTCTACCTGGTTACCGGACAATGGATGTGTGAACCGAATGACGGGAGGAGGCGTCAGTGAGATCCTTGGATTTCTAATCTTTCTCTTGTTGAAGACGGGTATGGCGTCTTCCAGGGCTTCTACAACTAATCCCTGCCTCTCAGCGTCCCTCCAAAACCGCAAGATACGGCATCGGGCCTGGAGTGTGGAGGTCCCCTTTTCTGCACACAGGGTAATAACTACGTCGTTACGGGGCTTTACCGGATCATGGAATGCAATTCCCTCGAGGTCCGCTCCTTCAAGCTCAATGCGCCACGCTGCAGAACTGAACTCTACCAGATGGCCTTTGAGTTCCTCATCGGAAATTCTTACTGTGGCCGCTATTTGCCTGGCTGTATAACGGGCGGCTTTCCTCCTAATTACCCGGTAAGGCGTGTAGTTGACTGGTATGGCAACGCTCAGGCCCTGTCGGACGGGAATACGGCCAGTTGGGAGGACTGTTATGGACTTTCCATCGTCGATAGCGATGTGGGCAAGGAAGAGATTTCCGTCGAAGCTGGAAAGCCGCGCCTCAGGCACTTGGCACCGTACCTGGTTTTGCGAACTTGGGTGAGGTTGTGCGGCGAGAAGGATGTCGGTATCATGGCCGCCGACCAGGTGAAGAAGCACCCTGCGGTTGTTGAAATGGCAGTAGTTAATGAGATTGAGAAAGGTTTTTCTCTTTATCGTTTGGTGGGAAGCGAAAGAACGGATTTTCGCATCTGAGCTACCTGGGATCCAAAAAATGTCGGAATTACCCTTACTGCAAGCCGGACCTGGGCCGACTTGATTGGGAGTACTCGAAGTACGGGGATCCTCTTTCATGGCGTTAGGATACGTATTACTGGAGGCTATGTCAATGCACAAAAAAAGGCTATATCCGAGTCTACCGCGGAGGTTTTCAAAGCGCTAATCTGTTACGTTATTTCAAACCTTGTACAATGCATCTAAGTAACGCTCCAGGAGATCTCCCACAACGGTCCTGATAGGAATGGTAGCTGCAAGCCCATAGACAGGGGCCAGGGTTCCCTTTTCCTGTGGGTGTTGCTTTACATGGTCGACCGCGCTCTGCAAGTCAGAAATGAATCGTTCGGCGACGCCGGGCTGGGTGTGGCGAAGGGTGATGCAAAGATGAACACATGAGGGCTTGTGCAAGCCGTTTAAACTCCAATTCTTCTTCCCCATGCATTCCATCACCCTGTAAATATCCAAAGTCCTTGATCCAAAGGCGATCACCCACAAGGGATCTCCCAGGATAAAAAGGTCAGGCATTTCCTTTATTGCCTTTTTTATTTTTTCTGCTGTTTCCAGAATCTTTCTTGTGGACTCCATGTAACCCTCCTCACCGATTGACAGCATGGCTGCCCAACAAGCAGCGCTCAATGCCCCTGGCCGGCTACCCGCAAACGTGGGGGAAAAATAAAGCCCCCCTGGCCAGTCTGTAGCCTTGAAGTATTGATAACGCCTTAACTCCGGATTGCGGTAGAGAATGACAGATGTGCCCTTGGCGGCATAGCCATACTTGTGGGTGTCAGCGGAGATGGAAGTCACTCCGGGCAGCCTGAAATCAAAAAGTGGTACGTGGTACCCCAGTTTCTCTGCCCAGGGTAACACAAACCCCCCCAGGCAAGCATCCGTATGGAAACCAATACCTCGTTCTCTTGCAAGCTCGGAGAGCTCCTCTATTGGATCTATCATGCCGTGGGCGAAGGATGGTGCAGATCCCACCAGCACAATGGTATTTCTAGTAATGGCCTTGGCAGCAGCAGCTAAATCAGCACGGTAGTTTTCGTCAACAGGGATGTGTCTTATTTTGATCTTGAAATATTGTGCTGCCTTATCAAAGGCTGCGTGGGCGGTGACAGGCACAACCATCTCGGGCCGAGTTATACCTTTTTTGTCCCTGGCCCAGTCACGGTATGTTTTCATAGCCAACAGGATGCTTTCTGTACCACCAGACGATACTACACCACAAACCTTATCGGCCACTTCCCCGTTTATTGTCTTCTTGCCAGCGCCAAGCATCTTGGCGGTCATGGATACTATCTCGCCCTCGTATTTCGGGATGCTTGGCCAAATGTCTGAGTGAAGCGGATTTGTCTGTGAATTGAGTGCATAGACCTCATTGAGGAAACGTATGTGCTCTTCATCACCGTGGTAGACGGCCCCTGAGGCAAAGCCGTTTTTCCACCTAGATTCCTCCCTTTCCTTCAATGCCTTCATTTCTTTGAGGATCTGTGCTCTGCCTATACCTTTCTCTGGCAGCTTCGCGTAGGAGGGAAACTCTCCCCTGTAAGGCTTGACCTGTTGCTCAATGTCTTTGAGCAGTGAGTCAAATTCCTTCTCGATCCTTTTTCTTACCGCAGGTATTGCCCTTAGGTGGTTGAAGGCCCAGGAAAGGAATCGAGGGTTGAGTTTCCCCAAAAAACTGTTAGAGATTTTTTCTATATCCATAGCTTTTCTCCGTAGGTTAAGGGCGGTTTAGGCGGGCGAAGATGCGCCTGTTTTTCTTGTAGATGTGCAGGAACTCTGTGAAGAGTTCATCATAAATTTTCCTGTTTTCTGGGTTGGGTTCATAAGTGTTTATGATCTGGATATACCTTGGAATATCATCGAAGCTGCAAAAACCAAGGGCAACAGCGCCTAGGAAGCCCGCACCACGGAGATTGGCCAGGATCGGGTCCTTAACCTGTCTTATGGTACGGTTGAAGACATCTGCATGAATCTGGCACCACACCGCTGAATTGGCCCCGCCTCCTATCATGTTGATTAGCTCAAGGCGCCTTCGAATGAATTTTTCCACATAGCCAAGCAGCCAGCGACCATTGTAGGCAACCCCTTCCAGGATAGCTCGAATGAGATGCTCCCGCGTAGTATTTAAGGATTGATTGAATATAACTGACCTTACAGTAGGGTCTTCTATGGGGGTTCGTTCGCCATAGAGCCAAGGTGTAAAGATTACCTTCCCACTTCCGGCAGGCACGTTCTCCGCAATGCGGTCAAATATCTTGTAAACATCGGGCATGCCTTCCTCTTGTAAAAGCTGGTCCTTGTGATAAACGATGTTGTCGCGAAGAAAATTGAGACAACC
>DQZA01000207.1 GCA_011042035.1 Desulfobacteraceae bacterium | reverse complement strand
AGGCTGGAGGACCAAGATGTGATCGGTTTGATCGTCAGAGGCGGATTCTGCGTTGTGGTGGTCATGTCCATCCGTAATGGGTACCTGGTAAGCAGCAGGGACTATTCCCTAAGGACCAGGGGGGAAGAGCCAGAGGAGGTCATGGAGGCCTTTATCAAGCAATACTATTCGAAAGAAGGCTTTGTACCAAGGGAGATCTTGTTATCAGAGCCTCTGGAAGATGAGACCTCCATCGAGGAATGGCTGAGCGAGATTTCCGGGGCCAGGGTACGAATAAAAACCCCCAAGAAAGGTGAAAAACGCAGACTCGTTGAAATGGCCCTTGCCAACGCAGAGAACGCTCTCAGGCTCAAGGAGGCCAAAGGCGAGACGGATATACTGGAAAAAGTTAGCGCTGCCCTTGGCCTCCCCAATGTCCCTAGGTATATTGAGGCTATGGACATCTCCAACCTCCACGGTGACTTGGCAGTAGGGACCATAGTGGCATTTGTCGACGGAAAACCGGAGAAATCTGCATATAGGAACTATAGGATAAGAACAGTGGAAGGCATTGATGATTATGCGATGATGGCTGAGATGGCCCAAAGGCGCATGGAAAAGGGTAACCTTCCAGATATGTTCTTGATAGATGGAGGAAGGGGGCATCTCAATGCCGTAAAGGCGGTCTTGGATCGATACAGCGGTGCTGAAAGACCAACGGCCATATCCTTGGCAAAGGCCGATTACCGCAAAGGTGAGACGGCTGACAAGATATATCTTGAGGATGTTGAGGAGCCAATAGTTATGGCACCGCACGACCCAGTCCTTCTTTTCCTGATGAAGATAAGGGACGAGGTTCACCGCCGGGCAATAGGATACCATCGGAAGTTACGGAAAAAGGGCGTCACGGAATCGATTCTCCTTGAAGTGCCTGGAATAGGTAAGAAAAGGGCGCAAAAACTCCTGCAGCAGTTTCCCTCCATAGAGCACATCAAGAGGGCATCAATAGAAGACCTGACGCAGACAGGGCGACTAGGCCCGCGGGTGGCAAAAAGGGTTAAGGGTTTCTTTGAAGAAAGGCGATAGATTGGCAGAAAATAAAGTTAGTGTGGAACTTGGCTGGTGGGCCCATTGGCTGAGACAAAGCCAAGGCCCATGGCAGAGGCACTCGGGTTAACACTTGTGAACATTTGATTCAGATCCGTGTACAACGGTTGACACACGGAGCAATTTGTGATAGGGATTCCCATATTTGTGGTCAATCTTCTAATTGGCTAACCTATTGAAATTCAAGGCAAATAACGTGAGGCTTACGGTGTAAGGTTGGTTAGCTATAGGGAGAGGCTGCGGCCTGAAGTTTGCATCTCAATGCTACTGTCAAAACAAAGCCTAACCAAGGCCCAAAATGGCAATTAAGAAATTTACCCTAATTTTTGTACCAGAAAAGGGGAACAAGGTCAGGCAGTTTAAGGTTCCCACGCTTCTTGCCCTGCTATCAATCCTTTTACTTATTAGCTCGTTGAGCGCCGCTGTTTGGATAGCCCGGGATTACATATCCATAAGGGCAAAGGTCCCGGAACTGGAGAAACTTCGCCAAGAAAATGCCTACCAGAAGAAACAATTTCTTCACCTCGCAAGACGCATAGACAGTATTAACCAGAGGTTAAGCGAGCTAAAGGAGTTTGACAGACGCTTAAAGGTGATGGTCAATCTTGAGACATCAGAGGACTCTGGGGGCAAGGAGGGTATTGGTGGCTCAGACCAGACCACAATGGCCTTGCTGAAGACCCATAAGGATAACCAGAAAGAGCTCATACGCTCAATGCACGAGGCCATTGATGACTTAAACGCAGAGATAGCCCTGGGCAAAAAAGAAAAGGCTGAACTGGACCAGTTCCTGGAAAACCAGAAGATGCTGCTGGCCTCTACACCTTCCATATGGCCCACCAGGGGCTGGCTCAGTTCAGGTTTTGGCTACCGGACTTCACCGTTTACAGGCCAGAGAGAGTTTCACAAGGGGATAGATATTTCCACTCGAATGAAGGCCCCAATCGTGGCGCCAGCAAATGGTATTGTCACAAGAATAGCTTGGGATCATGGATATGGACGTGTCCTCACCCTTAGCCATGGCCATGGTGTGGTGACCCGCTATGCTCACCTGAGTAAGGTCCTGGTAAAAAAAGGACAATATGTCAAGCGCGGTGAGACAATAGCCTTGGTGGGAAACACTGGCCGGTCAACGGGCCCCCATCTGCACTACGAAGTACTTCTAAACGGCATGCCTGTAAATCCTCTTAGGTATATATTAAATTAGGCGTTGGGCGTTGGGCTTTAGGCGTTGGGCTTTGGGCGTATTGGGTAAAGTTTTCGCTTCGAGAAGGACTTTTTTAGGAGCCGTTTCATTTGGCTGCCCAAAAAGACCATCACACGCCCCCTGCGGATTTTATTGATCCGCTTGTTGATTTTTATCCCCAAAAGTTTTTTAATGTCTTAATGGGGTTAGGCGATGTGCCGAACTGCTTAACCTTCATTTGAATACTACAAAAGGGTGAACCGAAATGTTAGGTAAAGTAATAAAGGGAATCTTTGGAAGCAAGAATGAGCGCGAACTAAAAAGGATCGCGCCCATAGTGGATAAGATAAACAGCCTAGAGCCTGACTTTCAAAGGCTTTCAGACGATGAGTTGAGGGCAAAAACGGGCGAGTTTAAGGAGCGGCTGGAAAAAGGCGAGACCCTTGACGAATTGCTCCCCGAGGCCTTTGCTGCGGTGCGAGAGGCATCTGTTCGTGTACTGGGCATGAGGCACTTTGACGTGCAGTTAGTGGGTGGAGTGGTACTGCACTGGGGAAAGATCGCCGAGATGAAGACTGGTGAGGGAAAGACCCTTGCAGCCACCTTGCCCCTGTACCTCAATGCCCTTACAGGAAGAGGTGTGCACCTTGTGACAGTCAATGACTATCTAGCTCGAAGAGACGCCGAATGGATGGGTGGAATCTACAGGTTCCTCGGTATGTCTGTTGGCGTGATCGTCCACGGAATGGACGATGCCGAAAGAAAAAAGGCCTATGCATGCGACATTACATACGGGACCAACAATGAATTCGGATTCGACTACCTGCGCGACAATATGAAGTACGACCTGGCCGATTACGTCCAGAGGGATTTCTATTATGCAATAGTAGACGAGGTGGACAGCATCCTTATCGACGAGGCCAGGACTCCGCTTATCATCAGCGGCCCTGTTGAACACAGTGAAAACAAGATCTATGTGGAGGTCAAGCCACTTGTGATCAACCTAAAGAAAAAGCAGGGGTCAGTGATCAGGTCCCTACTAAAAGATATTCGAAAGGAACTGGAAAGCGGCAATACGGATGATGGTACCATAGAAAAGTTGCTGCAGGTAAAAAGGGGCGACCCTAAGAATCCAGTATTCTTAGACATCATTTCCCAGAACCAGGGGCTAAAAAAGGAGATAGATAGGCTCGAGGCAATGCTGAGTGCCCAAAAGCTGCTGCCAGAGCTGGATCAACTGCTTTACTGCACAATTGACGAGCGAAGCAATTCGGTGGAGTTGACGGAAAAGGGGATTAAGCTGCTTTCTTCGAGCGGACTTGGAGAATTCGCGATCCCTGATCTGGACATGGCAACTCAGGTCATTGAAGAGGACGAGAACCTGAGTGAAAAGGAAAAACAGGAGCGAATAAAGGAGCTGGAAGACCGGTTTGTGCGCACATCTGAATTGCTCCATGCCACACAGCAACTGATCAAGGCATATTGGTTGTTTGAAAAGGATGTGCACTACGTGGTGAAAGACGGGCAGATTGTCATTGTTGACGAGTTCACGGGCCGAATGATGCCGGGAAGGCGGTGGAGTGACGGACTGCACCAGGCAGTAGAGGCCAAGGAGGGGGTCAGCGTGGCAGAGGAAAACCAGACTCTTGCCACCATTACCTTCCAGAACTTTTTCCGCATGTACGAAAAGCTGGCAGGAATGACCGGTACTGCTGATACTGAGGCTGCGGAGTTTGAAAACATTTACAAGCTGGATGTGGTGGTAATACCCACCCACAAGAAGATGATCCGCAAGGACTACCCTGACGTCATTTATAAGACAGAGAGGGAAAAGTTCAAGGCGGTGGTGGATGAGATAAAAGAGCTTTATGACAGGGGGCAACCCGTTCTCGTGGGCACCGTTTCAATTGAGAAGTCTGAAATGTT
>DQZA01000054.1 GCA_011042035.1 Desulfobacteraceae bacterium | reverse complement strand
CTACCTGGAGTATTCCATGAGTGTGATCGTTGGTAGAGCCTTGCCTGACGTACGAGACGGGCTAAAACCTGTGCACCGTCGTGTCCTCTACAGTATGTATGAGCTCAAAAATACATACAACAGCCCATTCAAAAAATCTGCTAGGGTGGTCGGTGATGTCATAGGTAAATATCATCCTCATGGAGATGCAGCGGTTTATGACACAATTGTGAGGATGGCCCAGGACTTTAGCATGCGTTATCCGTTGGTAGACGGGCAGGGAAATTTTGGTTCAGTAGATGGAGACCCTCCTGCTGCCATGCGGTATACAGAAGTCCGAATGACCAAACTAGCCCAGCATTTTCTGACAGATATACAAAAGGATACTGTCGATTTTACTCCCAACTATGATGGTTCGTTGACGGAGCCTGTGGTTCTCCCGACCCCTATCCCTAATTTACTGATTAACGGTTCTGCCGGGATCGCGGTGGGAATGGCCACCAATATCCCCCCACATAACCTGACCGAGATCTGTGAGGGTTTAAAGTTACTAATCGATAATCCAGATGTCACACCAAAGGAATTGATGAGAGTAATCCAAGGCCCTGATTTTCCCACAGCGGGTTTTATCCTCGGACGCAAAGGTATTCAAGAAGCTTATGAGACTGGTAGGGGTATCATAAAGATAAGGGCACGGGCGTACGTTGAGAAAGTAGGGGCAAATAGAGAAAGGATTATAATCTCTGAGATTCCTTATCAGGTTAACAAGGCTAAGTTACTAGAAAAGATTGCCGAGTTGGTGAGGGAGAAAAAAGTTGAAGGGGTTACGGACATACGAGACGAGTCGGATCGAGAGGGCATGCGTATAGTCGTAGAGGTTAAGAGGGATGCCAACGCGATGGTGATCCTGAACAGATTATATAAATATACCCAAATGGAGATCTCCTTAGGGATAATTCTCCTGGCTATCGCAAACGGCAGGCCAGTGATCCTGAACCTCAAACAGATTCTTCAGCATTTCATCGGTCATAGAAAAGAGGTGGTCCTGCGCCGCACGAGGTTTGACCTTGAACGGGCTGAGCAGCGGGCCCATATAATAGAAGGTCTTAAAAAGGCCTTGGATTTTCTTGATGAAATTATAGAGCTTATCAGGTCATCCACAGACCCTAAGGATGCCAAACAGAGACTGATAAGTGAGTTTGAATTCTCGGAGGCCCAAGCCCAAGCTATATTAGATATGAGGCTTCAGAGATTGACGGGATTAGAGCGAGACAAGATCAATTCTGAGTACGAAGACCTTATAAAGAACATCGAAAGATTTAGAGCGATTCTATCAAATCCCTCTATGGTTATGCAGATTATCAGGGACGAGGTTAGTGATATTCAAGCTGAGTATGGTGATGACCGCAGGACGGAAATTCTAAATGAAGAGGGTGAAATTGATCTAGAGGATTTGATAGCAGAAGAAGACATGGTTGTTACCATCAGTCACCGTGGGTACATCAAGCGCAATCCCATTACCCTATACAGGGCCCAGAGAAGGGGAGGAAAAGGGTTGATGGGGGTGAAGATAAAGGAGGAGGATTTTGTCGAAAGCCTGTTTGTGGCATCATCCCATGATTATCTCTTGTTTTTCACCACAGAAGGAAGAGTACATTGGAGGAAAGTGCATGAAATACCCGAGGCTGGCAGGGCTGCGCGAGGAAAGGCCATAGTCAATCTGCTAAACCTCAGGGGGGGAGAGCGTGTAGCAACTACTCTTTCTGTGAGGGACTTTGGGGCTGCTAAATATCTGGTGATGGCAACAAAGAAGGGCCTAGTAAAAAAGAGTGAGCTCAGCCTTTTTAGTAGACCGAGGTCCATAGGGATTGCAGCGATCAGGATCAATGAAGGCGACGAGCTGATTGACGTGAGGATGAGCAATGGTGATCAAGATATACTTTTGAGCACCCGGCATGGCAAATGCATCAGGTTTCACGAAACGGACTTGCGGCCAGTGGGCAGGGTTGCGGTCGGAAATATTGGGATAAGGCTCGCCCAAGGAGATGAGGTGGTGGGTATGGAAGTGTTAACCGAAGGCGCCACTGTTTTGACGGTTACGGAGAACGGCTATGGCAAGCGCACCAGGGTAGAGGAATTCAGGGTGCAATCTAGAGGTGGTAAAGGCGTTTTCCTTATAAAATGCACGCCGAAAAATGGACCTGTTGTGGGCTCTTGTCAGGTCAAGAACCACGACGAGATTATGATAATAACCGAGCATGGTATGATAATAAGGGTTAGGGCGATTGATATCTCGGTCATAGGCCGGAATACCCAAGGGGTCAAGCTGATACATCTTGAGCAAGGGCAGCGCGTGGTTGGGCTGGCAAAGGTGGTAGAGGATTGATGTACGATGTAGCGGTAATAGGGGCTGGTAGTTGGGGCACAACCCTGGCAAACCTGGTGGCAGAGGGGGGTCACGATGTCAGTTTATGGGTAAGGGAGAAAGAGGTTTGTGAGCAAATTAAAAGGGAAGGGGTTAATCAAACTTTTCTGCCGGGCATCAGACTCTCTGAGCGTCTTAGACCTTCCAATGATCTGGCAGAGGTACTGGAGGGCAAGGACCTGGTGCTCATGGTGGTCCCAAGCCACGTGTTCAGGGACGTGCTGGTTAAAATGCAGCCATTCGTGTCGCCAAGAGCTATTATCTTGAGCGCCACTAAAGGGGTAGAGAATGATAGCCTCATGCTGATGTCCCAGGTAGTACAAGATGTTTTGGACAATTTTCCCCAGGATCAGTTTGGATGCCTGGCAGGCCCTAGCTTTGCTAAGGAGGTCAGCAGGCACTATCCCACAGCCATCACAATTGCTTGTAGTAACGTGGAGACGGCAAAACGACTGCAGAAGTACTTTTACAGAGACTATTTCAGGGTTTACGTATCAGAAGATGTAATCGGAGTTCAGTTGGGCGGAGCCCTGAAGAACGTCATTGCAATAGCCGCGGGGGCCTGCGATGGCTTGGGATTCGGCCATAACGCCAGAGCTGCCCTAATTACACGAGGGCTCGCCGAGATTAGGCGCCTGGGTGTCGCTATGGGGGCAAATCCATTGACCTTTGCTGGTCTTGCAGGAATGGGTGACTTGGTCCTGACCTGTACAGGAGACTTAAGTAGAAATAGGACAGTAGGGCTTGAAATCGGCAAGGGGAAAAATATTGATGAAATCACTACGTCAATGACAATGGTGGCAGAAGGTGTAAAGACTGCCCGATCGGCATATGCACTTGGCAGACGCCAAGGTGTTGATATGCCTATCACGGAGCAGGTCTATGAAATTCTGTATAAAGGAAAGAGTCCAAAAGTTGCAGTACGGGATCTTATGACAAGGGCCCTCAAATCCGAGCTTGATCATTGATAAAGTTATGGTTCATTGCATCTGTGGGTGAATTGGATCAGTCTAATCCCCAATACAAGCCTATCGATCTTCATCTCCTGGAAAGTATTATTTCCAGCACCGTGTTTTCTGGGCGAATTGTATATAGAACAAGCCTCGATTCTACGAACATATTGGCAAGGAAATTGAGTGAAGAGGGTTACCCTCTTGGCACTATAGTTGTAACTGATTACCAAAGGTCAGGTAGGGGCAGAATGAGTAGAAAATGGTTATCAGATCCTGGGAGTAATCTATTGTTTTCCGCTATTTTGAGACCAACGGGTGTTGCAGTCCAACAGCCAACTGGACTCAATAGCCTGTTCTTATTTAATGCAATTGCCGCTGTTGCAATGGTGGAGGCAATTAGGTGCGAGTACGGCCTGAAAAGCCAGATAAAGTGGCCAAATGATGTTTATCTAGAAAGAAAGAAGCTGGCTGGTATTCTTAGCGAGTTTTCCCTTAACTCGGGCATTATTGAATACGTGGTTGTGGGCGTTGGGCTAAATGTTCACTGGGCGCCGTCTGAACTGGCAGACAACGGTGAAGTTCCCACCTGTATTGATGCAAAGACGGGAAAACCTGCGTGCCGTACGAGGTTGCTGGGTGCTATTTTGGTGCGTATGGATAAACATTACCGTGGACTTGAGGCGGGGCAAAGAGAAGGAATCCTTGATTCCTATAAGGCTTACTCTGCGGTGTTGGGAAAGGAAATAAAGGTGCACGACGGCAAGGATGTCAGTGTATGCAGAGGTGTTGATATCTTGCCTGATGGAACTCTTGTAGTGGTTGGAAGAGATGGGGAGCAAAGATTTTTGCGCTGGGGTGATGTTTCTCT
>DQZA01000224.1 GCA_011042035.1 Desulfobacteraceae bacterium | reverse complement strand
TTCAATTGGTATATATCCTCTTGCGCCTTGATATTTGCCGCTACTGCGTCAAGCCTTGCCTGATAGGTCCTCACGTTTGCATAATTTAATGCCACCTCTGCCATCAGGCTAACAAGCACGTCAGTCAGGCCCTCTTGTGCAGCCTCCAGTTGGGCCTGTGCCGCCTCTATTGAGCGCCTTGCTCCACCAAAGATATCAAGCTCCCATCCTGCATCAAAACCAGCGGTATAAAGGGTAGTCCTTCGCACAACTGCGGTGTTACCGCTCGTTCGCTGCCTCGTAACGCCCCCGGTTGCATCAAGGGCGGGAAAAAGCGCTGACCTTTTCACTCCCCGCAGTGCCCGGGCCTCCCTTACCCTGGCAAGGGCTTCCTTAAGTTGGAGATTGCCTGCCACTGCCCTTTTCTCAAGGCTCGAAAGAACAGGGTCGCCCAGGGCTGTCCACCATTTGGCAAGGAGCGTGGGATTAGGTGGGGAAGTACTCAAACCAGCCTCAAGCCCTGTATGCCATGATCTGCATGATCTGGGAGAAACTGGCTGAGGTGGCTCATAGTTTGGGCCTACCGGGGCGCAGCCCATAATGATGAGTTGCAAAGCAATCATCAAGACAAGGCCATAACCCGCAATTGCATTCCCATATCGCGCATGAAAGTGTTTCTTTTCCAAACCTATCTCCACTTGATGTGTTCCTAATAAATCCCGCTTACCTCTTCTCACCATTGCATTATCCCAACATGCCCTTTATACCCTTAACCCAAATTCCATTATTCCAACACCTCATATTCCACTCTCCCACAACCCCTTGTGAGCAAGAGTTCGATTACTTTGACCCTACCTTCTTCCGCCTGCCCATCACCCTCTCCCTCATGGACTGGAAGGCATAATACATGGGTGGGATAAGAAAGATCCCCACCAGTGTAACAGCCAGCATACCGCTAAAGACCACCGTGCCTATGTGTCTGCGACTTGCTGCCCCGGCTCCCGTTGCAATAACCATGGGTGCAACTCCTAGTATAAATGTAAATGCAGTCATAAGCACGGGTCTGAACCGTATTCTTGCCCCCTCCACAGCCGCCTGTGAAATGGGCACACCTTCCCTGCGCCTGTCCCTGGCAAACTCCACTATCAATATGGCATTCTTGCTTGCAAGGCCCACCAACATAACTAAGCCGATCTGGCCGTAAATACTCAGGTCCAGTCCAGCTAGCCATATACCCACCAGCCCCCCCAGGGTTGCAACCGGTATGGAAACAATTATTGCCATGGGAATGGTCCAGCTCTCATACTGAGCCACTAGAAATAGATACCCAAACAGCATCGCTAAGGCGAACAGCATGCCCACCTGTCCCTTTGCCCTGCGCTCTTGAAAAGACATGCTGGACCAATCAAACGAATAGCCTTCTGGAAGAGTTCGGGATGCGACCCTCTCCATTATCGACATTGCCTCAGTCGAACTTGTACCTGGCGCAGCCTGCCCATTTACCTGTACTGAAGGGAACTGGTTATATCTATACACCTGCTGGGGCCCCAGCACCGTGGAAAGTCTCACAAGTTCCTTTATTGGTACCATATCTCCTTGATCGTTTTTGACATACAATCGGGATATATCATCTTTCATGTCGCGGAATGGGGCATCGGCCTGGATCTTGACCTGATAAACCCTGCCAAACAGGTTAAAGTCATTGGCGTATGCTGAGCCCAGGTATGCCTGCAGGGTCTTATAGACCCTGGCCACAGGTATTCCCATTGTCTCAGCCTTTGTGCGATCAAGGTCCACATATATCTGCGGTGTCTCGGCCCTATATGTGGTAAAAACCCTCAAAAGCCCGGGATCCCTGTTTGCCGACAGGACCAGCGCCCTGGCTGCGGCGGCCATCTCTTGAGGGCTTTGGCCTCTCAGGGCCTGGAGCCTGAAATCAAAACCCCCCGTTCTGCCTAATCCCCTTACTGGAGGAGGGATAAAGGTTAGTATGCGAGCGTCAGGGACTGATGCCAGTTTCCTCTGCACCTGCCCTACAATGGCCTCGAGACTGGTACCTGAAGTGATTCGCTCATCCCACGGCGCCAATACTCCGATACCAAACCCTACGTTCTCGCCCACCCCGCTCAACAAACTGAAACCACTTATTCCTAGAAAATTCTGTATGCCCTCGATTCCCCTTATCTCCCTATATATCCTTTGCATAACCCTGTTTGTACGATTTAATGAAGACCTCTCGGGCAGTTGCACATTGATGAAAAACGCACCTTGATCTTCGCGGGGAATAAAGCTCCTAGGTGTAATGTGAAACATGAAATACGTAGACACAAATACCCCTACCACTACAAAAGCGGCTATGGCTAACCTTCTTATTAACCAACCGGCCCCAGAGGCATACATATTTCGTGCCCCTGCCAGGGCCTTGTTGAACCAGCCAAGGGGCCCCCGCTTATAAGGGGCTTTAGCTTTTAGAAACACGGCACACAAGGCAGGACTCAGGGTAAGGGCGTTAATTGAAGAGATTAGTACTGAGGTGCTTATGGTTACGGCAAACTGTTTGTAAAGCTGGCCCGAAATACCAGGCACAAACCCGACGGGGGCAAATACCGCCAGAAGCACAAGCGTGGTGGCAATGACCGGCCCGGTGACCTGCCGCATGCTCTTGATTGCAGCCTCCTTTGACGTAAGCCCTTCTTCTTCCATTATCCTGTGCGTGTTTTCAACCACCACAATGGCATCATCCACCACCAATCCTATGGCCATGATCAATGCAAAGAGGGAAATGGTATTGGCGCTGTAACCCAGGGCCATGAGCACGGCAAAAGTCCCTATAAGGGAGACTGGGATCGTAATGGTGGGTATGAGGGTGGCCCGCCAATTCTGCAGAAAAAGGAAAGTAACCCCTACTACGAGGAAGAATGTCAAAAAGAGAGTGAACTCTATTTCTCGAATGGCAGCCCTTACGTATGTGGTGGTGTCATGGGCGATAGTGTACTGGACATCAGAAGGCATGCGAGGTTCCATACGCTTTAGTTCGGTTCTTACAGACTTCATTGTTTCAAGGGCATTGGCCCCTGCTGACCTATAGACGGCCAGTCCAAGGGCAGGCGATCCATTCAGAAAGGATGTGGTTGCGTAAGATTTCGCTCCGAGTTCTACCCTCGCCACATCACGGATCCTTACCTGTGCTCCCTGGCTTCCGCTCCTTACTATAATCTGCTCAAAATCCTCCGGCTTTTCCAGTCTGCCTCTCGCCCGCAGTGTGTATTGCAATTGCTGGGTTTTTTCTGCTGGAGAGGCACCGATGGATCCAACCGCTGCCTGCACATTTTGGCTACGGATTGCCTCAAGCACATCCTGAGCCGTAAGCCCCAAGGATACAAGGCGGTCAGGATTGAGCCAAATCCGCATACTGTATTCCATCTCCCCGAAGATGCGCACATCGCTTACTCCGCTGAGCCTTACCAGCGCATCGCTAACACTGTGGCTCACGTAGTTGCTCAGAAAAAGCTTGTCCCTCGTACCCTTTGGAGAATAATAATTCACCACACAGAGCATATCAGAGGAACGTTTTCGGACCGTAACTCCTTGGTCTACCACCTCCTGGGGCAACCTGGATAGGGCCTGCTGAATCCTGTTTTGCAGATTTATCTGGTCCACGTCTGGATCAGTCCCCACCGCAAATGTCACCGTGAGGCCATAGCCCCCGTCGTTCGAGCAGGTGGACGACATATAGAGCATATTCTCCACTCCATTAACCTCTGCCTCTATGGGTGCGGCCACGGAATCAGCGACCGTTTGGGCATCGGCCCCTGGATAAAAGGCACTAACCCTTATCTCAGGTGGGCTTATTTCGGGATACTGCGCCACTGGGATGTTCAATAGGGCAATGAGCCCAGCAAGGGTAATCACAATAGATACAACGGCTGCCAGACGGGGCCGTTCAATAAAAAGCCGGGATATCATTTACCGCTTCCCCTAGGTTTGTCCGAACTGATGGGCTTGACTACCTGACCTGGCCTAACCTTATGGACCCCTTCTACGATAATCCTTTCCCCAGGTGAAAGGCCCTGTTCAATAGCCCATGCACCGTCGATAATTGTCCCTGTCTTTACGCGTCGAACCGAAACCTTGTTTTCCTGGTTAGTTACCAGTACGTATGAGCCCTTGCGGTCCTCCATGACCGCCCTTTGGGGCACAACAGGAACCCTCTGGGATGCCTTCTTGGCCACAAGCACAGTGACATATTGCCCCGGAACAAGTAT
>DQZA01000081.1 GCA_011042035.1 Desulfobacteraceae bacterium | reverse complement strand
TTTCCCGGTATTTGGGGCCTTAACTGGCCGGAGAAGGGATAGCGGTATTCCCTTTCCACATACTCAGGAAACATTCCTAGGATAAACAGACAAATATCTGCAATGCGCTTATAGAAACGCAGCCTGTGGGCCTCACTAACGGCCTCGGAGAAATCCATTAATGCCTGGATGTCCAGGTCACTGAACGTTATCTTTTTCCACACTCCGGGCTTTGCCCTAAAAGAGAGCCTGTAACTTCTTGTCTTTATGAATGATGAGAGCATGTCGGCAAGGTATGTAACTAGGGACTCGTTGGACATGAGTTCAGCAATCTCCTGGGTGTCAAAGATGGGTATCTTTGAGGTGCCGGATTTTTCGACCGTAAAGCTTGCGTCTTCCAGGTCCCTGGCGGCTTTTCTGAGCAATATTTCGAAAAAAAGGGCAGGGGAGATCTTTAGAAAGATTTCCCTATCATCCATTACACGCCTGAATACCCTTTCGTCAGATATGAAGGTGTTGCGAAAGTCCTCATCTTCGCTGATGATCTGTTTCAGCTTTGTTTTGTCAGCAACCTCGGGGGAGGCTGACTCCACTAGGAACTCCAGATCTTTCTCATTCAACTTTAGACTCAGCTTGCCTTTAGCCCTCATAGACCCTCATCATCCTCCTTTTCAATGATTTTACTCATGTTGGAAAGATATAGCCGCCGCTGATGCAACGTTCTTTTCAAGCCACCTCCAATAAAATACGCAAAAAGGAGACCATAAAGGCTTAGCTCGGCCATGGCCATAGGAAGAATATTAGGGAACAACCTGGAAGCGAACCACGTTTAAGAGTTCATTGTTTGGTCCCAAGATTTCCACCCGCCACTGGCCTGCCTCATGGGCTTGGATGATCTTGGAACTATACGTCCGCCAATTGGATGAGTTGACCTGTAAGGGAACCCTTGCGCGCTCATTTTGTCCATAGTACCAAACGTGAAAAATTTGCGTGGGTTCCTGGGCCCCGATAACTCTGGTGAAGCAATAAAGTTTACCAAGGCTTGAGGAAAATGTGGTGTCTTTGCCCTGGCATTGGAGATCAACCACATCTAAGCAAATATAGGCTTCGGTTACCTGAAGCGAAGAGGGCCCTGCAGCCATTGCGGCCATGGGATATAATCCAGAGATAAGAAGCCCAACAAGAGATGCCACAATACCCATAATCATCTTACTGTGTTTGCGCATAAGAAATAACCCCCTAAGCTAACGTAATGAAGAGCTTCAGAAACTCTATTGTAATTAATTTAACCACAAAAGCATGTTTCAAGCAACCCAAAAGGCCCTCTGTGTTGCTGCCTTAGGCCGACACAATGGGGTTGCCTTGACCTGGCTTTCATTGATACCATGTGTTGAGCTATTACGGCAGAGGGATAAAGAGAGGAACGTGCCTTGCTTGAACGTACTTTTATACACATTCCTGGAGTAGGCCCGAAGAGCGAGAAGGCCATATGGAACAGGGGAATAGAGAGTTGGGATAAGTTTATACAATATCCAGACACCATATTTTCATCCCCGAAGGATTCTTACATCCGGCAAGAACTTATGGAATCAAAGAGGCACAGACATGATATTAGATTTTTCAGAGAACGTCTTTCTTCGCAAGACATATGGCGAGTATTTGGCTCATTCAGGCAAAGGGCGGTTTATCTGGATATTGAGACCACAGGCGGATATCAGGGAATCAACGACATTACGGTCATAGGCCTTTACGATGGTGTTCAATATTATTCATTTGTGAATGGCAGAAACCTAGAGGATTTTGAATCAGCCATAAGCTCATATGAACTGGTAATAACATTCAATGGAAGTACATTTGATCTCCCTTTTATCCGCAAATGGTTCAGACACATAGATTTACCCCCAGCACACATAGACCTAAGGTTTCTTTTGAGGCGAATAGGATATAGTGGTGGGCTAAAAAAAATTGAAAAGGAATTGGGTATTTCTAGGGCTCACGATATTAGCGACCTTAACGGTTATGACGCTGTCCTGCTATGGAAGGCCCATGAGTGGGGAGACCAAGAGGCCCTAGACCGTCTAGTTGAATACAATAGGGCAGATGTTGTCAACCTTGAGCCTCTCATGGAACTCTGTTACGAAAAAATGAAGGCCATGGTCCTGTCCAGGTGAGACTAAACCGCCTGCCCTATCAACCAAGCCTTTCAAGTTCTTCAGTAACCTTTTGGATATGGTCTTTTATCTTGGAAATTAAAGGAGATGAAGGATATTCTTCAACCAATGCCTTAAGTATTTCCAGGCATGCCCTAAGGTAGCGCTCTTTTTTTACAGGGTCAGTGGTCTGTTTCGCGGCCAGGAAAAGCCTGGCGGCCCTATTTCTGTCACGATTTATTATTCCCGAAATGGCAGCTTGCTTTAGCCTGGAGACTTCCATGTTATGTGCGAGTTCTCCGCTAATCAGATCCAGCTTGGACAGGGCTTGATCGTACTTTTCCTTTTCAATTAGTGTTTCAGCCTGCCTAAGCACCTGGCTCTGTTCGGAAAGCACTGAAATCCTTTCTTGCAAGAACAGGTCCTCTTGCTTGTCTACCTCTTTTATGGCCTCCGAAAGCCTTTCCAGCTCTTCCCTCGAGGTGGTCTGGTGCCTCCGTTTCTTGATAAGGTCTCTCGCATGTTCGAATTTCTTTTCATCAACAAGGGCCTTTATCTTGGCAAGAAACTCGTCAAGAGACAGGGTCGCAGATGCTTCTGTTACCCCCACTGTGAAGGCCTCGGGCGGCTGCGAAACATGGGGAGGAGAAGCAGCAACCTCTTTTGTTTCCCCAGTGGGGATTGGACCCAACGCAAGGCCAATTTCTGTCTTTAACCTTTGTCTTTCATCCAGCAGGTCAGCAAGTTTCTCGTAATTTCTTATTGCGGCCTCCCTGTCTCCCATTTGTAGGTTCCACCTGGCCAACTGGGCCCTCAGTACCACCACATCTGGCCTTGCCTGGAGCCTATTGGCTATTTGTTCTCCGATGGCAATGGCATCCTTAACCATACCTTGGCGAGCAAGGGAAAGGGCGAATAGCAAACCAACCTCTGGGGTCAAGGCATCAGGGCCAAAGGTCTCCTTTAGTTGAATGCACTGGTCAATGACACTCTTGTAGTTGCCCGACAAATAGCTGTTCAGGATTTCGCTTGTTTTCCTTTCGAACACACTAATTGCTGACCCTTCTTTGGTTCCCACCTGGGGCCTAAGGCTTAGGTAGAGATCCTCCGAGGAACTCAACACATGAAATAGCCTCCTGATGGTGTCTCTATAATACTCCCTCTCTCTTGAGGGTCCGGGCAAATTCTCCATGGCCTGGTAGGCCTCTAGCAACGAATAAAGGACCGTTCTTTCTGACGCTGTAAGGTCACGGCGCTCTAAGGCTTGTTTTATACGGTTTATCCTTTCCTCGATAAGGGTGTGGTCAACTGGTGACATGACCCTCTTTTCCAGAGATGGAGCGGGCCCAGGCTGCTGCCAAATCGGTGCACAGCTTGAGAACATGAATAGGATGGCAATGGGGATTAAAGCCATGCAAGTTCTTCTCATCGGTTAGGTCCTCCAACAGGCTCAAACACCCTGTTGAGCTTGATTTCTTTCCCTTGTTCCGTTACGTCGCTCAATACAACCGGGATCTCCTGTCCTTGTTCAGGAATAATCCCTGTGCTTATTGGAAGTCCACTAATGGGGGATACCGCTATTTTCTTTAGTCCAACGCGATTGGTGGCCTCGTCTTCGAGTGTTTCAAAGGCCAAATCAGCCAATTGTACGTTACTAACATACGCAGGGCTGTTCACTATTGCGACCGCGGTGTCAATCCAAAGGGGAAGGGCCCCCGAGGCACCGTAGATTTCAGTGTGCTTGGACTTCATGGGTTTATTGTCATCATATCCCACATAAGCGGTTATAACAAATCCTTTTGAGCTATCCCATGCAGGAATCCGTTGGTCAAGCCTTGCCACAAACCCGGCGAAGCTGGAGTTGGTGAATCTATTTGCGGTGCCTGTCTTGCCAAACGTGGGCACCGGGATATTGAGAACCAGGTCCTGGGCGCGGATTGAGAGGTTAACGGCCTTCTTTGCCCTGCGGCCCGTGCCATGGAGCACAACATTGCGAAGGATGTCTTTTATTATTGTCGATTGCCTTTCAGTTAACACCCTGACAGGGCTTGCTTGATACTCCCATAAGACCTCACCGTTACGGTCTTCTATCTTGGTTATAATAGGAACACCTTCGGGACCCTTCATATGGTCTAGCTCATGGAT
>DQZA01000255.1 GCA_011042035.1 Desulfobacteraceae bacterium | reverse complement strand
GACAGGCACCTCCCGGCCTCAAGGTGACCTCCAAGGCCTTTGGCTATGGTAGGAGATACCCTATAGCCAGAGGGCTCCAGCCTTACTAATCCCTTATATTTTCTGAAGTCTTACCGATAAAAAGATAAAGCAAACGCATATTTCAATGTGAAGAAAGATCTAAGAGAGGTGAGAAGCCCTTCATGAAACTACGCAAGAAAATATTCCTCTGGGGCCTGCTGGGGGCCGCAATGTATTTCCTCTTAAGTTACCATTTCATATTCAATGGGCTACATGTGACTCTTTTGAAGAAGTCAAATCCTACGCTGAATTACACCTTATTTAGCCTCCAGGGCAAAGATGTAAGAAAGGTGCTTGATATAGATGAACTCAGGGAAGACGGTATAGCTGACGTATTGGTGGAGAGAGGTTTTATAACTGATGAGAAGGCTGAAAGGCTGCTGGCTCGATATGATGAATATGATGAAGAGTACTAGACATCGAAGTGCACTTTAATTTTGAACATCTCCACAGCGGGAAGGTTCAGAACTTCCTTAACGCCCGTCTTTTCTGAGACCTCTTCTAGTGCCTTCTCAATCACCTCCATGTCCTCAGCTATAAACGTAAACCACACATTGAAGGAATGGTTCCTCAAGTAGTTATGCGTGACACCTGGATAGCTGTTTACCACTGACACAAAATCTTCCAGCTTGTCCTCAGGAACTCTGGCTGCACATAGGGTACTTGTGAAATCCAGCCGATGGGAATGAAAGTTGCCTCCTATTCTTCTGATGACTCCCTCTTCCTTCAGCTTCTTGACCCTTTCAAGGACCTCTTCTTCAGTTAGGCCGAGCCGGCCCGCCACCACCTGGTAAGGTCTCTGCTCAATTGGGAAATGGGATTGAATTTCATTCAATATACTCTTGTCAACTTCGTCCATGCTCAACCCCTGATACTGGCTCTCTTCTTGGGTTCATACACGCAAAGGGGCTCTTCAGCCAAAAAGTCGCCCGTGGCCTCGTAGGCCCTTGCCCTGCACCCGCCACAAAATTTTATATACTCACACCTGCCGCACTTGCCTTTGTAATTTGAGAAATCCCTTAGCTGCAGGAATATGGGTGAGTTATTCCACACCCTATCAAAGGGATCCCTCGAAACATCACCACAATTTAGTTCTAAATAACCACACGGCTGAACAATGCCGTTAAAGGAGATAAAGCAAAAAGAAGTCCCTCCCAGGCAACCCCTAGTAACAGAGTCCAGCCCATAGGTTTGGAAATCAACTCTTTCTCCTTTGGCATGAGCTTCTTGGCGTAAAATCCTGTAATATTGTGGGGCACATGTAGCCTTTAAGTGAAGCGGTACTTTATCTCTCATTTCATAAAACCAGCGCAAGATCCTCTCATATTCATGGGCCTCTACTTCTTGGTCTTTTAGGTCTCTCGCCCTGCCGGTTGGGACCAACAGAAAAAGATGATGAGCAACAGCCCCCAGTTCCACGGCCAGGTCCATGATTTTCTCAATATCATCAACATTGTGTTTTGTCACAGTGGTGTTAATCTGGAACGGGACATCATGTTTCTTCAATAATTCTATGCCGGCCATGGCTCCGTCAAAAGCACCTTTAACCTTTCTGAAGGCATCATGCTGCTGGGCACTGGCCCCATCAATGGAAATGCTGACCCTCTTTATCCCTGAATCCTTGATTTCTTTAACAATGGATTCATTGAGCAGCGTACCGTTGGTGGCCATGACCATTCTAAGGCCCTGGGCGGTTCCTTGCCTTGCCAGGTCAAAAACGTCTTCCCTCAAGAGAGGTTCGCCCCCCGTCAGAATGACTATGGGTTTACCAACAGTGGCTATCTCTTGGAGGATTTCAAAAGCCCTTTCCCTGCTGAGCTCCCCCTGGTATGGGCCCCTGCCAGCCGCAGCCCTGCAATGCACGCAATCCAGATTACAGCTTCGTGTAATCTCCCATGCCACAAGCCGAAGCTGGTTTGGTTTTATAGAAAGGCACTGATTCACTTTATGATAGTGTTCTTGCTGCATCCTTGGCAAAATATGTCAAGATAAGATCCGCCCCTGCCCTTTTTATGCCAGTCAGGACCTCCATCATCACTCGCTTTCCGTCAATCCAGCCCTTTTCCTCTGCGGCCTTCACCATTGCGTATTCGCCACTTACATTGTATGCAGCCACAGGTACTAGGCAAATCTCCCGGACGGCTCTTACGATATCCAGATATGCCATGGCCGGCTTCACCATTATCATGTCAGCACCTTCCTCAAGGTCAAGCTCAGCCTCTTTAATGGCCTCCAGCGCATTGGCAGGATCCATCTGGTAACTGGACCGATCCCCAAATTGAGGCGCTGAATCAGCCGCTTCCCTAAAGGGCCCGTAAAACGCAGATGCATACTTAACTGCATAGGAAAGAATCCCGGTATTGTTAAACCCTTCCTCATCAAGTGCTTGCCTGATGGCGCCCACCCTGCCATCCATCATATCTGAGGGAGCCACAAGATCGGCCCCTGCCCTTGCGTGGGAAACCGCCTGTTTGGCCAGTAATTCAAGGGTCGCATCATTGTCAACATCTCCATCCTTTATGACACCACAGTGGCCGTGGTCCGTGTATTCACACATGCAAACATCCGTTATGACAATCATGTCAGGATTGCTATCCTTAAGGGCTGCCACTGCCTCCTGCACGATTCCGTCTGGTGCCCAAGAGCGGCTTCCAGTTGGATCCTTGGTATCAGGGATACCAAAAAGGATCACCGCCGGAATCCCCAGCCCCCAGGCCTCTTTTGCCTCTTGCACCAAAGTATCCACCGTGAATTGGTATTGGCCGGGCATGGAAGGGATTGGATCCTTTAATCCCTTGCCGGGTTTAACAAAAAGGGGATAAATTAAATCCTTTGGCGAAACAGAGGTCTCTCTCACCATATCCCTCAAAACCCTGGTCCTTCTAAGCCTCCTAGGTCGTATGATCATGTCCTTTTCTCCCTAATTTCAACATCTCACAAAAAGTATTTTTGAATAACAATTACCCCATGAAATTCTTTTCACCACAGAGTCGCGGAGAGCACAGAGACCTTCTGTTTTTCAAAAATCGCTATTTTGAGCGCCTTACTAGGCCTAATATCCTGGGATGTAAGCTAATTTTTCCTTTGCCGGTACCTCCCGGCAAAGGAAAAGAAAGAATCCTCTGTGCGCTCTGTGCCTCTGCGGTGTCTATGGGCAGTCTCATACACAATATTTAATTTCTTCATCCGTGAGATAACACGCCGGATCAGGCGCCCAAACATCGCCTGTCACAGCCTCGGCCCTCACACGGAAATTCCCTCCACAGATATCCAGCCATGCACACCGAGCGCATTTGCCTCTGACGTACTTCTTCTTCTCTTTAAGCTTGGCCATCAATGGATTGGACAAATCCTGCCATATCTCGCTAAAGGGTCTTTCCCTGACATTTCCAAAGCTGTAATGCCGCCAAAACTGGTCAGCATGGACCGAGCCGTCCCAGCTTACACAACCAATCCCTCGGCCAGAATTATTCCCCTCATTCATCTTTAGCAGCTCTAGAACCTCTTCGCTCCTAGGGTTGTTTTCTCTTTTCATCCTCAGATAAAGGTAGGGACCATCTGCGTGATTATCCACCGTGAGAACCTCCACGGCCATTCCTTTATCATGCAGTTCCTTGGTCTTGTCAATAATTAGATCAACAGTTTTCCTCGTTTCATCATGACTCAGATCCGCCTCCACCAGGTCGCTACCCCTGCCTGCATAGACAAGGTGATAAAAACACACTCGAGGGATCTCTTCTTGCTCCAGTAGTTGGAAGATGCGGGGTACCTCCTTGGCATTCATCTTGTTGATGGTAAAACGGAGGCCAACCTTAAGCCCCACGGATTTGCAGTTCCTTATCCCTTCAAGGGCCTCATCAAATGCCCCTTTCTTTCCTCTAAACCTATCATTGACCTCCTTCATGCCATCAAGGCTCACCCCAACATAGGAGAGGCCAATGTCCTTAAGCTCTTCAGCCTTTTCCTTTGAAATCAGGGTACCATTCGTGGAAATCACGGCCCTCATCCCCCTCTTGACCGCATGTCTGGTAAGGTCCACAAGGTCTGGTCGGACCAGGGGTTCGCCGCCACTGAAAAGCACCACAGGAACCCCAAAATCTGCAAGATCATCCAGCAGAGCTATCCCTTCTTCGTGGGTTAGCTCATCTGGCCCCCATTGCCTCTGGGCCTTTGCATAACAATGCACACACCTTAGGTTACAGGCACGCGTGACATTCCACACCACTACCGG
>DQZA01000304.1 GCA_011042035.1 Desulfobacteraceae bacterium | reverse complement strand
TAACGCTTTTCTACGATCCCCCCTCCATGTCATACATCAAGAATTGGCCGGTCTTCGGAGCGGCTGGTCGAGGGCTATATTCTTTGGGTTCTGTCCCCTCCCTGAACGCCTGGAATACCGTCTTTTTGGAAAATGGGCTTGCAAGCAGGCCAGTTTCTGCATCAATCTTTGCGAATACCACCCCCTCAGGCACAGGAAAATCCTCGATGGGAGTATCCTTCAGGGCCTCTTTCATAAAATATAACCAGATGGGACTGGCGGCCCGTGATCCTGTTTCACCCTTTCCCATTGGTGTCTGGTCGTCATAGCCCACCCACACCCCTGTCACAAGCTGGGGCACATAACCCATGAACCACGCGTCCCTCAAGTCATTTGTGGTTCCGGTTTTTCCCGCTGCGGGCCGATGAAGAGCCTTTACCCGCCAGCCTGTGCCTTCTTGGACGACAGCCTTCAACAAATCTGTCATTACATAGGCAGTTTGCCGCGAGATGACCTGCTCTGATTCCGGCTGGTTTTCTTCAATCACGTCGCCGTTTCTGTCCAACACCCTTTCCACAAAGATAGGCTTCGGCAAAAACCCCTGGCTGGCAAACACGCAATAGGCCCGGGTGAGTTCCAACAGCGAAACCCCTGATGATCCCAATGCCAGTGACAGGTCTTCATTTAGGGAGGACTCTATGCCTAGCTGCCTTGCGTATGAAATGACATAATCGATCCCTATCCTTTTCAAAATCTTTACTGTGATCACGTTTCTCGACTTGGCAAGTGCAGTTCGAAGAATCGTGGGACCAAAAAACCTTCCTTTGTAATTTCTGGGTTTCCATACCTTTTCATCTTCTCCATTATCGGAGATAAAAGGTGCATCCATAATAACATCAGCGGGACTCATGCCCTTGTCCAATGCCGCCGCATATATTATGGGCTTGAATGCTGATCCTGGCTGACGCCTTGCTTGAATAGCCCGGTTAAATTGGCTCGTGGAAAAATCTCTGCCTCCAACCATCGCCCTGATCTTGCCAGTAGAGGGTTCCATACAGAGAAGTGCACCTTGCACGAGTGGATCTTGTTCCAGTGATGTGATCCACGAAAAAGGCCCCTGCCCCTTTTTGACCAGTTTCACCAAGATTACGTCCCCCTCTCTCAGTACTTCAGAGACCCTTTTTACGCGGGCCTTGTAATATGGAACCTTAGGGTCAGGTTTTCTTGCCCATCTCATATGTGACAAAGGCAGCACTGCCTTATCTCCAAACACCCACACCTCGGCTTCTCCCTTGGTGTCGTCTACCTTTTCCACCAGTGCCTCTACCCTGCCCCCCTCCACCAGATTAGCCTCGGACTTTTCCCCCATCATTTGCTTCTTGTAGGAAGGAATTTCGTTCACATCCAAGTGCCTTAAGGGACCCCGATATCCTTCTCTTTTGTCCAGCTCCTCTAGGCCTTTTTTCAGTGCCCACTGGGCCGCCTCTTGCATCTTAAGATTGAGGGTGGTGTATACCTGGAGGCCTCCCCTGTACAAACGGGCCTCGCCATATTTTTTCAACAGGTACTTACGAACGTGTTCTGTGAAGTAAGGTGCCCTCTGGAAATAATCCTCTTCTTTTTGCAATATTCTCAGTGGCTCATCATATGCCTGTTCCTCTTCTTCCTTTGTTATGTAGCCTTCTTCCCTCATCCGTTGAAGAACATAACGCTGTCTGGCCTTTGCCCTGTCAAAGTGTGTCACAGGCGAATACCTGGCAGGAGCTTGAGGTAACCCGGCAAGCATGGCTGCCTCGGCCAGGCCCAACTCTTGCGTGGACTTTCCGAAGTAAGTTCGAGCCGCTGCCTCTATACCATATGCCCCGTGGCCAAGGTAAATCTGGTTTAGATACAAAAAGAGAATCCGTTCCTTTGAGAAATTCTTTTCAATCTGGATTGAAAGAAGGGCCTCCCTGGCCTTCCTCCTGTATGTACGTTTGGTGTTTTTCAAAAGCAGAGATCTAGTGACCTGCTGGGTGATGGTACTGCCCCCCTGCTCTATTTTTCCGGCTGTTACGTTCCTGATTAGGGCACGCAAGATACCAACTAAATCTATGCCCTTGTGTTCAAAAAACCGTGAATCCTCGGCGGCCACAAAGGCATAAATTACATGTTTTGGTACCTGCTCAAGGGGAATGACTATACGTTTTTCCTCCCAAAAACGGCCGATAATCTCGCCGTCTCTGCTATATATGGTAGAAATTATTGGAGGCTCATAGTCCTGGAGATTTCCTATGTAAGGCAGATTGCTGGACCACAGGTACCACAACGCCGCGCCACCAATGCAAGCACCCACCACCGCAATGATAAGCATAACCACTAACCACTTGAATAGCCTCTTCACTCATGACCTCCTGCTCGGCCAAGCGTCGTTGTTACCTAATTCTTTAGTTTATCCTGTCCGAGAAAGCAAATCAAGGAAAGCGCCTCACAATAAACCCTCCCATAGAAAGCAAAGCCCCTTGGTCGGCTTCGGGCTATTTTATGATTTCCCAAAGCGTCACAAGGGGCACTTTTTACTAAACTCGGTTTATACACCCATGTATAATATTATCTTTCTTCAAATAGTATACAATAGCCAGGGGCTGAATCATGGCGAGTCTATTACTTGCCTGATTTGTCTAAGCATCTCTTCAATATTGAAAGGTTTTGTTAGAAATCCTCTTACATTATCCCTAATCACTCCTTCATGGACCTTTGTTAGTGGGTAGCCACTGGCCAGAATTATCTTTGCCCTTGGGTCTAGTTTGCGAATCTCCTTGAGGGTCTCAATTCCATCTATCTCGGGCATCATATAGTCGACTATAACGACGTCTATAATGTTCCCCACTTCGGTGTATACCTGTAATCCCTGGCGACCGTCAGTTGCCCTCAACACCACATAGCCGAACTTTGAAAGGGCCTTTTCGACAATATCAAGAATTGCCTGGTCATCATCAATTACCAGGACCTTTTCTCCTCGCCCCATTCGAACCCAATCCCTAGACTTCTCCTCCTGGTTAATGATCAGATCGTTTTCCTCTATGACTGGCAGGTAGATCTCAAAACTTGTCCCCTCTCCCGGCTTGCTGTAACAGCCGATATATCCGCCATGGCCCTTGACTATGCCATACACCATTGCCAGGCCCAGGCCCGTGCCCTTCCCTCTACCCTTGGTGGTGTAAAAGGGCTCAAAAATGTGATCAAGAGTCGCCTCGTCCATCCCCTGGCCCGTATCAGTAACGGTTAGCAAGATATATTTTCCTGGGCGTGCTCCAGCATGGGACTTGCAGTAATCATCGTCCAGGAAGGTCTCTTGTGTTCTTATCAAGAGGCGCCCCCCTTCGGGCATCGCGTCTTTGGCATTAATGGCAAGGTTCAGCAATACTTGCTCTATTTGGGCCGGATCGGCGTTTATTTTCTGGATCTTTTCTTTAAGTTGTAGGTCGATTGAAATGGTCTTGGGCAGTGTCCTGCCCAGAAGCTTATATGCCTGGCGGATTTGGTCGTTAAGATTAACGGGCCTCAGTTTGCTCTCTACTTTTCGGCTAAAGGTAAGAAGCTGTTGAGTGAGCTCTGAAGCCCTTGATGCTGCTTTCTGGATTTCCCTTATTTCCTCATAGCCCTTTTCTCCTTCTCTCAAATCAAGCATCAGGATGTCACAATAGCCGAAGATGGCCTGAAGAATATTGCGGAAGTCGTGTGCGATCCCGCCTGCAAGAGTCCCAACAGCTTCCATCTTCTGTGCCTGCCGCAATTGAGCCTCCAGCCTTTCCCTCTCCTTCTGGGCCTTCTTCTGCTCCGTTATGTCGGTGACCAATGAGACCATGCATTCTTGTCCCCTATAGTTGAGCCGCCTTGCTGATAACAGGGCAATAAAGTTCTCGCCGTTTTTTCGCCGGAACTTTATCTCCCTATTGGTTATTTGTTCTCCTTCCCTTAATCTCTGTACAATTATATCCCTGTCCTCTATATCATCCCATAATTTCAGCTCGACACCACTCCTGCCAATTACCTCTTCTTTGGTGTAACCGCTTGTCTTGCAAAAGGCATCGTTTACATCCAAGAGCCGGTCTTCGTTCAGTGTTGATATGGTTATTGAATAAGGAGATGCCTCGAATGTCTTGCGGTACCGCTCTTCACTTTCGTGCAGTTTTTCTTTGGCCTTCTGTCTCAACTTTTCCCTTGCTTCAACAAGGGCTGCCAACAGTTCATTGAAGGCCTTGACTAGATTACGGAACTCCAGGTGCCCGGCTCTCTTTTCGTCAATACTGGGCTTAATGGGGTTCTTCGATATCTCCAGGGCCTGTTTCGCTAT
>DQZA01000082.1 GCA_011042035.1 Desulfobacteraceae bacterium | reverse complement strand
GAATACATAGACAAGGTCATAAATATCGATCAAAGCCCTATTGGCAGGACCCCTCGTTCAAACCCAGCTACATATACTGGGGTGTTCTCTCACATCCGGGAGCTATTTTCCCGTGTTCCGGATGCTAGGGCCCGGGGATACAAGCCAGGGAGATTCAGCTTCAACGTAAGAGGGGGTAGGTGTGAGGTTTGCAAGGGCGATGGAGTGATAAAAATTGAGATGCATTTCCTGCCCGATGTATACGTCACGTGCGAGGCCTGCAGAGGATTGAGGTACAATAGGGATACATTGGATATTCGATACAAAGGCTATAATATCGCCGAAGTGCTTGATATGACGGTAAACCAGGCAATGGGATTTTTCGAGAGGGTGCCAAGGGTTTACAATACCCTTAAGACTATTGCAGACGTGGGCTTGGGCTATATTAAGCTAGGCCAACCAGCTACCACCCTTTCAGGTGGTGAGGCACAAAGAATAAAGCTTTCGAGAGAGCTAAGCAAAAGGTCAACAGGACGTACCATATACCTGCTTGACGAACCTACCACAGGACTCCATTTTGCCGATGTGCACAAGCTGTTGGAGGTGCTGGGCTACCTGGTGGAAATGAATAATACTGTGCTAATTATTGAACACAACCTGGAAGTAATAAAATGCGCCGATTACGTTATTGACCTAGGGCCCGAAGGGGGGGACAGGGGCGGAGAATTGGTGGCCGCAGGCACGCCCGAGCAGATCTGCGAAGCCGGTAACTCATATACAGGGCAATACTTGCGGAAGGTGCTTCAATGAAGTTTGGCAAGATGATACGCGAGGTTTTCCAGGCTTATCGTAAAGTCTACGTTTTCAACAACACAGCATTCGGGTTTTCGAATTTGAATAGGGGCAAAATTCAAGACAGCCCTTACACCAGCGCTGAAAAGCATTTCAGCCACACGTTGAGCCTTAAAGGGCGGAGTAGCTATTACACCAATTTGGATATGTAGCCTTGGGACCGCTTCCTTTATTTTTTTGGGATGCTCTACCACTATCCCGTTTTCAAGGATTCTTCCTATCTTGGCAGGATCAGAGTCAAATACTGCCACGAACGTGTATCCCCTGCGTCTAAAGTTGTGGTTTTCAAACAATGCGCTTCCCAGATTGCCAAAACCAACGAGGCAAAGCCTCCATTTCCGGTCTGTTCCCAGTATCTTCTTTATTTCTTTCAGTAGACTTGCTACTTCATACCCAACACCGCGAACACCAAACTCCCCAAAATATGCAAGGTCCTTCCTCACCTGTGCTGGATTAACGCCGCAGAGCTTGGCCAAGGTATCAGAAGATACAACGGGAACCTCGGCCTTGAGGAGTTCTTCAAGTGGCCTGGAATAAAGGGGCAGCCTTTCTATGGTTGGCTCAGGTATCTTTTTATGGTTCCTTAGCATGGTTTTAATCGCAAGCTTGGTATGTTACCGGGTGAACGGGTGTTGCTCAATCAGGAAATAAATCAGGGGTTAAATGGCATCGTAAAGTACAGCTATTGTGAATTTTTGCACATAGAAGGTGAATAAACAGGGCCTCTTGAGGAAGGGCCCTGTTTATCCTAACGTCAATTAGTGAAATACTTTCTCGATAATGGTCGGAAAAGCAGGAATCTTGAAGACCATCAGCAAGCAGATCAGCAAGGCGTAAATGGTCAGGGACTCGATAAGAGCCAGACCAATGATCATGGTGGTCATGATCTTACCGCTTGCCTCTGGATTCCGGGCTGTTCCATGCATGGCTCCGTTGATGGCGTTACCCATACCGACTCCACATCCCATTGCAGCTACACCGATCCCAAAACCACAGGCAATGGCAATGCCGAAATAGATCCACAGACCGGCAGCCTGCGCTGAACCGTCAGCGGCGAGGGAAACAGAAGCCATTCCCAGCACCAGAATTCCTGTTAGAGCACCAATAAACCTTTTCTTTGTCATACAAACCTCCTTTCCTTTTGTTTTTCTTGGCCTTCTTCCAAAACTTTTTTATCAAGCTTAAGCAGCAGCTTAGTGTGCCTCCTCCATTGCCAGAATAAAGTAGACTATGGAAAGCAGCATAAACACAAGCGCCTGGATAAAGCTTACAAGGATCCCCAGAAACAATATGGGCAGTGGGGCAAGAAACATGCCGGCCAGCATAAAAAGAATCGCAAGGACGGTTTCCTTTCCAAAGATATTGCCAAAAAGTCGGACACTGAGGGAGAGTACCCTCGCGAAGTGCCCAATCAGCTCGAGTGGCACCATCAGTGGAGCCAGCCATATTACAGGCCCCATAAATTGCTTGACATACTTAATTCCATGGAATTTCACCCCTATTATATGGGTCAAGACGAAAGTACAGATGGCCATTGAAAGAGGAGTGTTAATGTTGGCAGTGGGAGAGGAAAAACCTGGGACAAGGCCCAGCAAGTTACAAACCAGAATGTAAAGGAAGATCGTTGCTATGAATGGGAAGAAAAATCTACCTTCTGGGCCCGTAATGTCCACCATGAAATTTTCCAGTCCTTCTACCAAAACTTCAAAGAAATTTTGCCCCTTGTTGGGGATCAGTTGAATTCCTCTAACAAAAAGGGCAGAGGCCCCAATCAAAATTAGCATTACGAACCACGACTGGATAACATGGCTGTAATTATGTGCAAATTCGCCTAATCCGATGGCGGAAAAAAGGCTGTTGAGAAAAAGAATTTCATGCTCCATACCCTACAGTGCCTCCCTGGATGATGGTTTAAATGCCATAAGTATGCCAAAGACAAAAATACCCACTACCACAGTGGAAAGCCCTATGGCCATTCCAACAGGATCCACAAGGCCAGTTGCCAAAAGGCAATAAATTATGATCCCCATGAGAGCAATGCGAATATAGTAAGTCCCTATAAGAGCGACCTTCTTCCCATTTTTGGGATTCCCCATTTTCCCAGAAGAAAAGGCCTTTTGGATGGTCCTCCGCAATACGTTGAAATTGGCGATGGTCAGAAGGCCTCCAGCAAGTATACCCAATGTGAAAGACCCGGGCATAGCGAATAGGCTTATGGCTCCCATGACGCCTAGGGCCCCCCAATACAACAAAGAAAGATGGCGCATTACGGTGGAATTCGTATTAATTGTTCTCTTCACGTCTTGCTCTTTTGGTTAACACAAAAAGATTTCTAAAGGCTGCGCCTATACCCAGCCCAATACCTATCAAGAGGAATAAAGGCGCGGTCCCCAGCCACCTATCAGCATAATAGCCAGCGAGTGCGCCAATCGCAATGGCAAAGGCCATGGCCATCCCAACCGTGCTGAGGATGCCAACGGTCTTGATGGCTTTTTTCAGGTCTTTGTCAACTTTCATATTCAAGGCCTATGGCCTGGCCAGTGCGTGAAAAAAATCACGTTGTCCTTATCACAGCTAAGTTGACGAGTCAATATTTTTTTGTTCACAGTGCGCTCATGGCCTTGTGAGCTGATTCTATCGTGAATTCAATTACTTCATTATTATGGGCATCGGATACGAACATTGCCTCATATGCTGAAGGGGCTAGATATACACCGCTGGAGAGCATAGATCGAAAATAGCTGTTAAATTGTTTTTCATCCGAGCCCTTAGCGCTCGAAAAGTCGGTCACCTCGTGGGTGGTGAAGAATACGGCTCCCATTGACCCAACGCGGTTGATCCTAACGTTTACACCTGCCCGCCGTGCGGCTTCCTCAATTCCCGAGAACAGGTGGGCGGCCTTTTGCTCCAGTGAGGTGTATATGTCAGCCTCCTTCAGGATTTTTAGGGTGGCATAGCCCGCTGCCATGGCAAGGGGGTTGCCAGAAAGGGTGCCGGCCTGGTAGATGTCTCCCTCGGGCGCTATCCTGCTCATAATTTCCCTTTTACCCCCATAAGCCCCCACTGGAAGGCCCCCACCGATTATTTTCCCAAGACACGTCAGGTCAGGCATTATACCGTATAGCTCTTGGGCCCCTCCTGGGCCAACCCTGAAGCCGGTTATTACCTCATCAAAGATGAGTAATGATTCGGTTTCCTTGGTTATTTTCCGCAGTCCCTCCAGAAATCCCGGTTTTGGGGGGACTACCCCCATGTTGCCCGCAATGGGCTCTACGATGACCGCGGCGATTTGCTCGGCATATCTTTCAAAGGCCTCTCGCACGGCCCCAAGGTCATTAAAGGGCAATGAAATGGTGTGGCATGCCAGGTTTGCGGGTACCCCCGGGCTACCAGGTATACCAAGGGTGGCTATACCCGAGCCTGCTGCCACCAAAAGGCTATCGGCGTGGCCGTGGTAGCAGCCCTCGAATTTGAGGATTTTTTCCCTACCCGT
>DQZA01000209.1 GCA_011042035.1 Desulfobacteraceae bacterium | reverse complement strand
GAGCCCGATATTAATAGGAAACTCTAAAAACTTTTGTGGAGGACCCCAGTAAAATAATTATTGAGGTCTGAAAATCAGCAGCCATGCCTGGGCTATGGCGACCGAAATCACCATATAGGGAAATGCGGTCTTCATGAAACCCCCAAAAGTTATTCGGTACCCCCTGGATTCTGCAATTCCCATCGTGACAACGTTTGCCGAAGCTCCTATGATCGTACCATTGCCTCCGAAACAGGCGCCGAGGGCCAGTGCCCACCATAGAGTATTTGCTGAACCTGGTATGACAGTACTGAGGTAAGCAACAATAGGAAGCATGGTGGCGGTAAAAGGGATATTGTCCACAAAGGCGGACATTATCGCCGCGACCCATAAGATCAGACTCAGGGCAGCGACGAAGTTTCCCTGGGAAAGGTGGAGAATCCAATCAGCGATTAGTGCTAGAAGCCCAGTGGATTCCACCGCACCAACTATCATGAACAAGAAAATGAAAAACATCAGGGTTGGCCATTCAATATCCTTTTCTATCAGTTCTATGAGATTGGCCTTCCCGGTGACAATGGCAATGGTCACCAAAATAGCGCCTCCCATTAGGGCAGCTATGCTTACTTCCATGTGCCAGTAACCGTGGGTGAGGAAAAGAAGAACAGCAAAGGCCAGAACGCCCAAACCGTAAGCAAGTAATGTGGGGTCGGTTATCTTATATTCTTCTTTTAGCTCCTGAATATGTTCTTCCACGTTTTCAACTTTGGCAGACCTATAGTCTTTGCCCCATATCAACCTTGAAAAGATCACTAGAGCCACCATGCAAACCCCACAAAGTGCCCCCAGCGCCACAACAAAGTCCATAAAAGTCAACCCTGCGTAAGAGCCAATCATAATATTAGGTGGATCACCAATCAGGGTGGCAGTCCCCCCTATATTCGAGGCAAGAACCAGCGGTATTAACATGTACAGGGGGTTTAGCGACAAAGAAACGCATATTTCAATAGCTACACCTGTGAGCAAGAGCATGGTTGTCACATTATCAAGAAATGCCGAAGAGACCGCCGTGAATAGCATGAGATAAATGGCGAGAACAAAGACCTTCCCCCGTGCCAACTTGTATGCAAAGTACGCACACCATTGGAATACGCCCGTGTGCTTCAACACGCCGACAATCATCATCATTCCCATCAGAAGGAAAATCACATTCATATCAATGGAAGCAATGGCAGCTTCGAAGGAAAAGATATGATAATCCGGATTTATGGTGCCAATGGTATAGGAAATAAGCAACATGAGACCGGCGCCGAGCATGGCTGCAATGGTCCTATGTAGAAGCTCAAAGGCTATCAGCGCGTAGGCAAGTATAAACACAATAGTAGAGATCCAGAACGCGGATCCAAGTGTTCGAGAGAGGGTCACGTCACGAACAATGGAAAATTGTCCCTGTTTTCCCAGGATCTCGTCTTGTTGCAGAGATATAACTTGTTTCTTGAAGCTGGTCTTTCTTATTTCTAGTTGGATAGGCGATGAGGCAATTTGGCCTTTTGGCAGAAGAAAGCGGCAAATATATTTTCCGTTGTGGGCTGTGCTAACTCGGTCAACCTCGTGATTATTAACCTTTACTATTATTTCTGCTTCGCCGACGGGTTCTTTGTGATTGTCCAGAATGAATCCGGAGATAGTCACAACGTCCCCGGCCTTGGTGTCATAAACCAAGCTTTTCTTGCTCGGGGGCCCGTGCCCCGCATGGGTGGTATCAATAGGGAGCAAAAAGATCATTGATGAAAGGGCAGCTAGAAAGGTTAGTATCAATCTTCTATTATAAGACATGGAACCTCCTTGGTATTGGAATGTGTGCATATTAACAGGTTTTGGTCAATAGCACCTTCCCCCTGGGAAGGAGGCAAGAAGGTAGCAAAATCAGAACCTGGGTGTCAATAAAAAGCGAATCCCAAAACTATGTAAGCCTCATGATGTTGACTCTTCCAGAGTTGCTGTGCTAATCGTAGTTCGAAATGGAACCTGTCACCTTCACCATAAAGTCAATAGCAATCCAAAACGCAATCATGCTTCTGGCCTTGGGACTTGTGGTATTTTTCATTCTAATAGCCCTCAAGAAAAAGAGTTCCAAGCATATTCTGGTCTCATTCATATGGCTAATGGCAGTACTATGGTTCTTCAATAGCCCTCTTTTTGGATTCAGCCGTGTGACCCTTGGGCCTCAGGGGATAAAGATAGAATACGGCATCCTTTCGTTCCGGAATGAAACACTACCAATAGACACTTCATGGACTATAAGATCCCATGTAAGTGGTATAAGAAGAATAAAAAGGGTCTATACCTTAATAATAGGAAACCATGAAAGCATGCGCGTCAAGAGTCGAGAGGACTTGGGATTGCTTAAAGAGATTGGAAAAACCATAGACCGAATCAAAGGCCAGGATAGGATAACCGGAGGCGAAACCAAAAATGGACTTTGAACTTACCGATTTTAGCACTACCCGTAAGTGGGGATCTTTGTGTACATGGAAACATAATAGCCCTCAGCCTGAAAAAATGATTTATTGCCATGGCTTTTCATAGGCTGTAGTTGAAAGATATCCAAAAGATGTGGTTGTTCATATCATCTTCTCGAATTCCGTTCATGTTGTCTATTGACTCATATCTATATCCACCGCCGACGCGGCAGTTGTTCCACCTCCACCACGACACTCCAGCATCATAGCGGTCCCTGGTTTCTGGTATATCTGATTGGGCCTTTCTCTTCTGGTTATCATAGGCTAGCTGGAGAACAACGCTTGGCGTCAAATAGTGTTCCAAAGAAATAAAGGTCTCCCTGGCGTCTGTGCCCATCTCATGGCCCATAATCCTACCATAGTATGTATACCCATCGCGGTAAACATGGTGGCTGTACCAGAGATTTGGAAGTCCCCCTATTACATTGTCAGCATGCTCCATTATGAGATTGGTTTTTCCATTCAGAAAAAGATCTCCTAATCTCAATCCTACGACATATCCGTTGTGGCTGGGGAGATTCGCTGCTTCGTCCTCACCGTAGAGTTCGCCCCATATATCGAGTGTTCTTATTATGTTGTAAAATCTATCCATACTTTCAAAATGCAAAAGTACATCAAATCCTCCTATTTGGTCAGTATCAAGCGCCCCGCTAATATTTCTACCTGAAAGGATCTTTGCCCAATCATTTAAGCTAAGATCAGTCACGCCTTTCGGGGTTCTGGGCCCTTTGCCTCCGAGCAGAATAGTTCTTGAGGCCCCAAGGTTCAGGAATGGAAAGGGCTTTATGTCTAGCCTCATTCCCATGAATTCGGGCTCAGAAATGTACCTGTGTCCTTCGAGCTTTGTCCAAAACCCAACAAATTTAAACAAACCAAGATACTTGAAAATCCAGGGGAGGACCACGGGTTTGGGATTGGAGATCTTTATAAGATCAAAGGGTTTTGCATTGTCCGTTAATATAAGGGAACCGTGTCTTCCTGGGCCCCACCACAGGCTGTCTCTGCCAGCTTCCACTTCTATGTTATAACATTCTACCTTGGCATAACCCTCCTGCAGGGCTAACCTGTTTCGATCACCTTCAAATTCATTGCTTGAGTATCGATATTCAGGGTTTAAGTAAAATGCAAAGTGCCGGGAAAAGACACCATGTGAGCTTAGGCCCGCTTTTATGCTCAGCCCATCTGAATACTTGCGGCCCTTATCATTCTCAAAAGAAAAGTCCTCGCTTGCGTGGTAGATAGTTACGTAAGTGTCTTCGATGGGCTTGAGGTAGGTGGGCGGCCCCAGGTCTCCCTCATAATAGGCGATCTCCGGGCCAAATTCTGCCTCAAGTCTTTGCAAAACAGCGGTGGCAATGGCCTGCCCTTCAAAATGGGTGCCATCTTGGAGACCTTCGAATTTATCCCGTGCTTCTTTAATCAGCCTCGCCATCTCTAAGCGGGTAATAGGTTTTGTCGTCAACATGGCGCCTTGAACTAGTCCCATTGATATAAGCTTATCCAAAGCCCCGTATGACCAGTGCCCAACCGGTGCGTTAACGGAAACTCCCGCTTGGCTGAGGGCCACGGGTGACAACAGTATTGTCAAGAGTAAAAGAAGAAGTACAGACCTCGATTTTGGCATTTGGACTTGCTCCTGACCTTGTAAATTTGATTTTAAGATCACAAGTGCTCTCTGAAATTGGCAGAGCCAATATAGGAAAAACCAAAACCCATGTCAATCAATGGAGTTCATTGAGCCGCAGAAAACTCCAGACTATGGTCTGGAGATGGAGCGGCAAGCCCATAGGGCCCGAGAATTTGTAACCAGGTGATGCCGCCGGCTTC
>DQZA01000130.1 GCA_011042035.1 Desulfobacteraceae bacterium | reverse complement strand
TGATATGTATGACCGTGCTAAAGGACAGGGTGGAATTCGTGAGCGAATACATTGAGCATGACAAGAACGGAATCTCCGTAGGAGTGGTGGAAAAGAAATTTTTTACTTTTGCCCATCCACCAAATGAAATGAGACTGGAGAGCGGTGCGCGTCTTGGGCCGATCACCATAGCATACGAGACATATGGTGAGCTTAATAGGGACAGGACCAATGCAGTGCTTATTTGCCATGCGCTGTCAGGGGATTCCCATGCGGCAGGTTATTACAATGAGGATGACCCAAAGCCAGGTTGGTGGGATATCATGATTGGGCCGGGCAAGGGCATAGATACAAACAAGTATTTTGTTATATGTTCAAATATCCTGGGTAGCTGTATGGGCAGCACCGGTCCTTCCTCACACAATCCAGCCACTGGAAGGCCATATGGTCTGGATTTTCCTCTGGTAACGATAGGGGACATGGTAGACGCTCAAAAGGCCCTTGTCGATCACTTGGGGGTCAAGACCCTCTTGTGTGTTATTGGTGGGTCCATTGGAGGAATGCAAGTGCTCGAATGGTCGGTGAGGTACGCGGAGATGGTCCGCTCAGCGATTCCACTTGCCACTACAGCCAAACATTCTCCCCTTGCAATAGCGTTCAACGAAGTGGCACGTCAGGCCATAATGGCAGACCCTAACTGGAAAGGCGGATATTACTATGGGGGGCCAAGACCAGATCACGGTCTGGCAGTTGCGCGCATGATAGGTCACATTACTTATCTTTCTGAAGAATCCATGAGGGAAAAATTTGGCCGACGACTTCACGGCAAAGAAGCCTTTTCCTATGATTTTGACGCTGACTTTCAGGTGGAGAGCTACTTGAGGTACCAGGGGCGCAAGTTTGTGGAACGGTTTGATGCTAACTCCTTTTTATACATAACCAAGGCCGCGGATTACTATGATCTGGCAAGAGAACATGGAGACGGATCTCTCACAAGGGCCTTCTCCAAGGCAAAGGCAAAGTTCCTTGTGGTCTCATTCACTTCTGATTGGCTATACCCAACATACCAGTCCAGAGCGATAGTTCAGGCCATAAAGCGGAACTGGGGAGATGTTAGCTTCTGTGAGATAGAGGCCAAGTGGGGACATGATGCCTTCTTGCTCCCCAATCCGAGGTTAAGCACACTTATAGCAGGGTTTCTCGACAATGTCAGTGATAAGATTTGAGAATAACGGCATACGTTTTGATTTGCAGATTATTGCTTCCTGGATCAGGCCTGGCAGCAAGGTGTTGGATTTAGGGTGTGGAGAAGGCAATTTGTTGAAGTACCTGAAAGAGCACAAGGGAATTAGAGGTGTTGGGGTCGAGAGAGATGAGAGGAAAGTATCCACCTGTGTCGCGAAAGGTCTTTCAGTGGTGCATGGTGATATCAATTCCGAGATACAAGGTTACCCTGATAATAGTTTCGACTACATTATTGTGAGCCAGACGCTTCAACAGGTTTATGAGCCTGCCACCGTCTTGAAAGAAGCCCTCCGGATCGGTGCTCGAGCCATAGTCAGTTTTCCCAATTTCAGCCATTGGCGAGTTAGGATGCAATTGCTATTTGGAGGGTGCGCACCAGTTACCAAAGAGCTTCCCTATCAATGGCATGACACGCCTAATATCCGGGTAATCACTTTGAAGGATTTTAGAAGGTTCGCAAAGGAAGTGGGTTTTAGGATTCTCAAAGAGGCCCCCGTAGCAACTACTCATGACCACAGAAAGGGGAAAATAATTCAGACCATGCCGACTCTAAGGGCAGCCTATGGAATATTCCTCATAGGAAAAGGCAAATGAAAACAAATCAGGAAAAGAAGGATCTTTATTCCCATAACCCCGAGGTTGCACATGAGCCCACGTTTGAGGCAAATATCCCAGCCATAGTGGAGGAGCTTGTTTCCTCATGCAAGGACAGGGATTCCTTTGATCACGTTGACCCTACGCCGTTTCCTTCAAGGGAAAAAGTGGTAAGGATAATTCTCCAGACACGGAGGATACTTTTCCCTGGCTATTTTGGCCATGCGAGAGTGGATCCAGTAAATCTGTCTTATGTTCTGGGTCGGGAGGTCACAGAACTATTCCATTCTCTGGCTCGCCAGGTGGTTCTGGCATTCCAACATAGCTGTCTCCAGTATGAACGGGCTTGTCTCGAGTGTATAAGGCAGGGGCAAGAGGTGGCATATCATTTTATAAGAATGCTGCCCAATCTTAGGCGCATCCTTGCCACAGATACCCGGGCTGCACTCAGTGGTGATCCGGCCGCCAAGAGTTTTGACGAAGTGATCTTTAGCTACCCTGGGCTTTTTGCCATCACGGTTTATCGTATGGCCCACCTATTGTATGAGACTGGTATTCCGCTTTTGCCAAGAATGATGACAGAATATGCCCACAGTCTTACGGGTATTGATATTCATCCAGGAGCGCGAATTGGTGAAAGGTTTTTCATCGACCATGGTACTGGGGTCGTGATTGGAGAAACCACTGAGATTGGCGATAGGGTGCGCCTCTATCAGGGAGTGACGCTAGGGGCACTGTCCATACCAAGAGACAAAGTGGAGCTATTTAGGGACAAGAAGCGGCATCCTACCATTGGAGATGATGTGATCATATACTCAAACGCCACCATACTAGGGCCTGATGCTGTCATCGGTGCGCGCTCTGTAATCGGAGGAAATGTTTGGATCACAGGGCCAGTACCCCCGGACACAAAGGTAATACTCAAGAAACCCGAATTGATCTATATTGGTAGAAACCATCAGACCAAGGAGCAGCGGAGAAGGCCATGAAAAATGCGCCAGATATTACCCAAACCGTAGGACATACGCCTCTGGTGAGACTAAACAAACTAGGCGCTCAACTCGGGGCCACAATTCTAGCAAAGTTGGAAGCCAGGAATCCGTTGGCCAGCGTTAAGGACCGCATCGGGCTGGCCATGGTCGAAGCAGCAGAAAGGAATGGGCTCATAGGACGGCATACGATCATAGTAGAACCCACCAGCGGCAATACTGGGCTCGCGCTGGCCTTTGTGTGTGCAGCCAAGGGTCTACGGTTGATCCTGACGATGCCCGAGACGATGAGCATAGAGCGCAGGAAGTTGCTCAAGCATCTGGGTGCCGAATTGATTCTGACTCCCGGAGACAAGGGAATGAAAGGAGCCATAGAAAAGGCCCAAGAGATTCTTCAGGATACCCCAAATTTTTATATGCCGAACCAATTTGAAAACCCGGCCAACCCTGAGATCCATAGAAGGACAACCGCCGAGGAAATCTGGCACGATACCCAGGGCAAGGCCGATGTGCTGGTGGCCGGTGTCGGGACAGGCGGTACCATAACGGGAGTCTCTGAGGTGATGAAGGCACGGAAACCCTCGTTTCAAAGCATTGCTGTGGAACCAGCAGAGTCTGCGGTGCTCTCAGGTGGAGCTGCCGGGCCACACAAGATTCAGGGCATAGGTGCAGGCTTTATTCCCGGGGTGCTCAATGTCCATGTGATTGATGAGGTAATTCAGGTCAGAAGTGAGGAAGCCCTCGATACCGCCAGAAGGCTCGCGGCAGAAGAAGGCATATTGTGTGGGATTTCGTCCGGCGCGGCAGCATTTGCTGCTCTGTCTGTGGCCTCAAGGCCGGAGAATAAGGGAAAAATGATCGTTGTTATCCTTCCTGATACCGGAGAAAGATATCTCAGCACAGATTTGGTGGTGCAGGGGAATTACGATCGTTTGTAGGGAGAGAAACGTGCATATCGTTTCGATCGCTGTTAGCAAGAAAAAGGGCACCAAAAAAGTGCCGGTTTCAGAGGCTCTGGTCAAGGTAAACCACGGAATATATGGGGATGCCCACGCTGGTCCATGGCACCGGCAAGTGAGCCTTCTGGCTGTGGAGAGCATAGAAAAGGCACGGTCGCATGGATTAGATGTTGGTTTCGGAGATTTTGCTGAGAATGTCGCCACTGAGGGTATCGATTGGCCTCGTGTTCCCATAGGATCAAGATGGAGACTTGGAGACTCAGTGGAGCTGGAAATCACGCAGATAGGAAAGGAATGCCATAACCGCTGCGCCATTTACTATGCGGCAGGCGACTGCATCATGCCACGGGAGGGTGTGTTTGCCCGGGTGATCAAGGGAGGGAAAATAAGGCGTGGTGATCGAGTATTCAGGCTCTAACTTGATTTGAGTCAAGTATACATGAGGAATTATGTGGGAAAATGTGATCGTGATTGTTCGATTGGCTTAGCAAGGAGATTAATGGGATGTCTGAGGTGTGGCCTACCAATTTCGGTTCAAGGCCGATGAGCTTCCCCATTTTGTGCGTTG
>DQZA01000221.1 GCA_011042035.1 Desulfobacteraceae bacterium | reverse complement strand
GATGACGGTAGACAAAGATCAGGCGGTGCGGGCCGACACCACGCTGGAGGGGCTAGCCACACTGAAACCGGCTTTTAAGAAGGACGGTGTTATCACGGCTGGAAATTCTTCGCCCCTCAATGCGGCAGCGACCTCCATGATTCTTATGTCAAAGGAAACGGCCAAAAAGAAGGGGATCAAGCCATTGGCCACGATACGGTCCATTGGATTTGCTGGTGTGGACCCCACTATTATGGGAGTAGGTCCTGTGCCTGCGAGCAAAAAGGCCCTGGAAAAGGCGGGGCTGAAGGTCTCTGATATCGATTATTGGGAAATAAATGAGGCATTCTGCATCGTGGCACTGAACTGTATCAAAGAACTTGGTATAGACCCTGAGAGGGTAAACGTGATGGGTGGAGGTACTGCGATAGGTCATCCACTGGGGGCAACGGGTATAAGGCTTGTTGGAACCCTTGCCCGGATACTAGAACTCAAAGGGGGACGCTATGGGCTAGCCAATGCCTGTGTGGGCGGTGGCCAGGGGGTGGCCACTATCATTGAGCGAGAGAATTACGACTGGTGATCTCACTAAAGTTGAGCCAGGCCAAATCAGTGGAGGAATTTGTATGGGAATAAATTATTTTAAAAGGGATCCAAGGGATCTCAAGTTTGTGCTCTCTGAGCACATGGATTTGGACAAGATACTGAGCTATGAGCCTTACAGGGACTTCGCCAGGGATGATTTTGAGATGATTATCGAGGAGGCCCTGAAGGTATGCCGTGAAAAACTGGGCCCTGCCATGCAGGACGGAGATCGAGAGGGCGTGGTTTATCATGAAGATGGAAGTGTAACGGTGCCAGAGTCATTTCACGAGTGCTGGAGGGTCATGGCCGAAAATGGCTGGATGGCCCTTTCCAGCAATCCGGAGTTCGGGGGCCAGGGGCTTCCTGCCCTGGTGGGTGGTCTGGTGGGTGAGCTTTTTACCGGTGCAAACATGGCGTTCATGACCTACCCTGGCCTTGCTGTTGGTAACGGCAGACTCATAGAGCATTTTGGCACTGATGAGGACAGGGCCCTTTTTGTGGAAAAGATGTACACGGGGGTGTGGGGAGGCACCATGTGTCTTACGGAGCCTGATGCGGGCTCTGACGTGGGCTGGCTGCGCACCAAGGCCATACCTGACCCAGAGTCCGAGGACCCCAGGATATACAGGATTGAGGGAACGAAGCGTTTCATCACGTGCGGGGAGCACAATCTCACTGAGAACATAATACACCTGCTTCTTGCCCGAATAGAAGGGGCTCCCATGGGTACAAAGGGGATCAGCCTTTTCATTGTGCCCAAGATCTGGGTGAACCCCGATGGGTCCTTGGGTGAACCCAATGATGTTATCTGCGCAGGTGTGGAGCACAAGATGGGAATCCATGGCTCATCCACCTGCACCATGAACTTTGGCGAAAACGGCAAGTGCAGGGGTATTCTTTTGGGTGAGCCCAACTCGGGCATGGCCAAGATGTTCCAGATGATGAACGAGGCGAGAATGGGCTGCGGGGTGCAGGCACTTGGGATTGCAGCAAGTGCGTATGATACGGCTCGCACCTACGCAAAAGAGAGAATCCAGGGGCCTCCCTTCACAAACAGGAAGGGAGACCGGGTTCCCATCATAAAGCACGAGGATGTCAGGCGTGCTCTTATGATGCTAAAGGCAGGGACCGAGGCCATGCGGGCCATGATCGGCAATCTGTTTTTCTTGATTGATGTGTCAATGTACGATCCTGACGAAGAGACCAGAAAGCTGGCAGATGCCCGTGTGGGGTTGTTGACCCCCCTTGTGAAGGCCTATTGTTCGGATTTTGGTTACATGCTGACCCGGGAAGGGATTCATGTGCTGGGAGGGGTCGGCTATTGTAGCGAGTTTCCGGCAGAGCAATATGCCCGCGATATCCTCATAGTGTCCATCTGGGAGGGGACCAATTATATACAATCATTGGATCTGGTGGGAAGAAAGCTGGGCCTGGATGGGGGGAAGGCGTTTCAGGACTGGATAGGAGAGGTCATGAACTTTACCTCTGAGCACAAGGATGACCCTGACTTTGGCAAGGACTTCAAGCTGGTGTATAAGGCGGCCCAGGCAACCGGCGATTTTGCCATGAGGTACATGAAGTACTTCCAGGATGGCAGATTCGGCCTGATTCCTTTGAGCTCCAAGCGCTTCCTGGAGTGCTTTGCCGAGACCGTGATGGGGCATCTGATCTTGCAGCAAGGGCTCATTGCGAGGGATAAGCTCAAAGAGGTGAAGCCCGACTCGGCAGACGGAATCTTCTACCGGGGGAAGATGGAGACTGCGCGCTTTTTCTGCCGTAACATCCTCACCAACGTCTTTTCCAGGCACACCTCACTGGACCAAGAAGATACCTCTGCCCTGGATATTCCAGAAGAGGCCTTTTAAATAAGGAGCCGACAGGAGGGCGAAATATGCTTCCTGTCGGTTCCTTACATATCCTTGGGTGTGGTGAGCCCCACGCTCACGAGGCAGCCTGACCATCTCATGGGATTGCTGGCAGAGACAGGGAAGATCAGGGTTTTTGTCTTGAAGAGCCGTGAAACCCTGGATTGAAGAGGGGACGGGGAACCTTTGTTCCATCAGGACCGTATTCGTAAAAGCCTTTACCGGCCTTACGGCCCACTTCTCCTTTTGTAACCAAATTGCGGAGGATTTCACTTCTCGCTGCTAGGTGGGGCTCTCCCAGTTTTTCCATGGACTCTCCCACGAGCAAGAAGGTGTCAATACCTGCGTTGTCTGCCACCTCGAAGGGCCCGGCCACCCATCCGTAACCGAGTTTGAGCCCAATGTCCACCTCCTCGGGGGTGGCCACTCCTCTATGGACAAGCTCAAGGGCCTCCCTAAAGGCAGCGGCAAAGACCCGGTTCACCACGAAGCCGGGTATATCCTGGCGCACTGGCAAGGGGGTTTTGCCCAATGATTTGACAAACTCGATGGCCGCATCGAACAGAGTGGGTAATGTTTTCGCTCCTTTAACCACCTCCACCAGTCCCATCAGAGGGACAGGACCAAAGAAATGGAGCCCCAGGACCCTCTGGGGATGTTTGAGCGGTTCAGCGAGGCGCGAGATGGGGATGGTGGAGGTATTGGATGCAAGGGGGATGTCAGGGCCATACATGTTGTCCAATTCACCGAATATCCGGTGTTTCAATTCCTCCCTTTCCGTGGCTGCTTCAATGACCCACCCGGGATTGTCCACGCCGCGGATGTGATCTTGGGTTTGGATTCTTTGGAGAATCAGATCAACAGGCTCCGTGAGCCGCCCCTTGGAGAAAAGCCGTTTCAGGGACCAGCGGATCTGCTCAGTGGCCTTTTTCAGGGCGTCCTTGTCTATGTCCATGAGGTGCACTGTCCATCCTGCCTGGGCGCAGACCTGGGAGATACCACTTCCCATGAAGCCCGCCCCTATGACTAGAATTGTACCCATACCAAGGCTCCTTTCTGGATCTTGTTCAGCGAACAGTAAAAAAGCTAGGGTCAAATTCCGGTTTGTCTTTATACTTTGCCATAAACAGGCCGGGTGCCATGTCCATGTGCTGAAAGATGGCCGGGTCCACCATTATCCCTGCCTTGTGAAGCGCCTCAACGATATGGTCAGGGTTGGGGGGGCAACCTTTGACTGCGATCATTTCATTTATATCTGGGTTATCTTTATTTGCCTGATACATACACTTTCCCAAAAGTATGGTCTTTTTCATGCCCGGTGTTGGCTTCATGGCCTTGCCAGTGAGAATTTCCACCTGATCCCAAGGCTCCCCCTTCCAGGCCCTGGCAATGGCATAGAGCACAACCCCGTTAAGGCCAGAGCAATAGGTGCACATGGTGAGATCGTACTTTGGGTAGGACAGGCCCTCTATACCCATCCTTTCCAGAGGGAGAGGTAGTTTTCCGCCTTTCCCGTAGTTAAAATCATAGCGGTGGAATGAGGCCACATCCTCTATCTTCTCGCCAACCACTTCCACATCAGAAAGATTGGCGGGCCTTCCCTTCGCCTTCGCGGCGTGCACCAAGTGAGGGACCTCGGAGGGATCATATCCCAATACCTTGGCTCCCACCTTGTCAGCAGAAAGGACATCGGAGGAGGCTATAAGGAGATTGGTTCTTCTTGCCTTCCCATCATACCCAGGTCCTCGCTCCAGGGAGTAGATCCCATCAATAAGGGTGAACATGGGAGGCATCCTGTTTCCAAGTTTGGAGATCATAAAATTGAGATTTCTTTCAGGGTCGGCGTTGTGGGATTTTTTTCGAGAGTTAATATCGATGGTACCCTTAAGATTTTTTATACCAAGGCTGACAACGGTCTG
>DQZA01000270.1 GCA_011042035.1 Desulfobacteraceae bacterium | reverse complement strand
CGGATTCAGCTATTTTCCTAATTTCTTGAATCTCGGGCCCATATATGCTTGCCTCGCCAAGGCATACCTTGAAGCCATTAAATTCAGGAGGATTATGGCTACCTGTAATCTGGATACCCCCTTGTACATCCAGGTGATGAATGGAAAAATAGAGCAAGGGCGTTGGCACCATGCCAACATCAACAATGTGCATGCCGGTATTCATTAAACCCCCGGCAAGCCCTTCAAACAACAATGTGGAGCTGAGCCTGCAATCTCTTCCAAGAGATATTTTTTTCACCCCCTTGCGGTTGTAATATGTTCCAATGGCCAGCCCCAATTGCTTGACAGTTTCCTCGTTTAGTTCCTCAGGAACTATCCCCCTTATGTCGTATTCACGGAAGATGTGCGCTTTCATAGCAATTTCTCCTTTCCTGATTCCTTGAGTGCATCAACAATTTTTCTGATGTCTTGGGCACGATCCAGGTCTGCCACTAAGAGGCTATCATCAGTATCTACCACGAGGCAACGCTCCAGCCCGAGCACCGCAACAACCCGCCCGTTTCGGCTAGAAACAAAGCTGTTTCTGCAGTCAATAACAAGGGCTTCACCTTCCACCAGATTCTTTGCCTTATCATATTCTGAACTTCTCAGATCATACAGGGATGACCAGGAACCCACGTCGCTCCACCCGCACTCGCACGGGACCACGTAAACCTCCCCCCTGGTCTTTTCCATGACTCCGTAGTCAAAGGATATGGATTCCAGGCTGTGGTATACCTCATTAAGGACTTTTGGAAAATCATCCGTGCCGAGGGCGCCTTTGAGGGTTTGAAGCCCCTCATATAGCTTGGGCAAACAACTATGGATTTCATTGAGTATGGTATCTGGAGTTGCCACAAATATGCCAGCGTTCCAGAAATAGTTACCATCTGCTAGATACCTTTTGGCAGTATCAAGATCAGGCTTTTCAACAAATTCCGACACCTTGAACCAGGGTTCCTTATTTGACAAACCATTTCTTGCATTGCGCCTTATGTATCCATAGCCAGTCTCTGGCCTGGTGGGGACTATACCAAGCGTTACGATGCCACCCCTTTCGGCTACCTCTCCGGCAATCCTTATGCCTTCTAGAAAGGCCTTTTTGTCCCGAATGAAATGATCTGCCGGCAGAAAGGCTACTGCCTCAGTGCATCCCAGGTGCTGGGCATACAAGGCCCCCACCCCGATACAGGGCGCGGTGTTTCTCCCCACTGGCTCAGCCAGAATGTGCACCTTACGGTCTTTGAGGAGATCCTTCGCCAGCTCTTGGTGATTTTTGCCCAGTACAATAATCATTTCTTCATCAGAGACAAGGGGCGAGAGTCGGTCACATGTTTCCACCAGCATGGGGCTGCTGCCTATAATGTTGAGAAACTGCTTTGGAAGGTTCTTTCTGCTTGCGGGCCAAAACCGGGTTCCGGATCCACCTGCCATTATTACAGCATACATCCCAGCATCACCTCCTCAGTCTGTCTCTCATTCACTTCCTAACACCTCTGCGCCCTCCGCCATACGCCTTTTCCACTCACCGTTCATTTGGCGTTTGAGCTTCGTCTTTTCGCATCCTAATTCGTCATTCGTAATTCGACATTCGATATTTGCTCTTCCTTCTCTCCAGCCTTCCGCCCCGACCGCTGATGTCTTTATCCGCTCAACAATGGTCCACGGTGAACGGTCAACGGTCAACTAACCTTAGCTCACTCCTACCTTACATCATGTCCTGTACTCGGCATTTATACTCACATATTCATGTGAAATATCGCAGGTCCAAACCTGATCTTCGTAAGCTCCCCGATTAAGGTCAATTACCAGGGAATAACTATCTCTTTTCATGATTTCCGCAGCCTTGGCCTCTTCCCCCTTGCCTGTACCAAGGCCCCCGGAGACAATCCGGATATCGTCTATATAAATGTCCACCCTGTTTACTTGCATTTCAATGCCCGATCTCCCGAGGGCAGCCATAATCCTCCCCCAGTTGGGATCATTTCCGTAAAGGGCGGTTTTCACCAGCAAGGAGTTGGCCACGGTTCTAGCGGCAATGAGGGCGCTGTCTTGATCAGGGGCGCCTTTCACCCGGACCTTGACGGTCTTTGTTGCCCCTTCTCCGTCTTTCACAATCATTAGTGCGAGCTCTCCTGTCACCTCCTTCAGGATCTCGCGAAGGATCTTTTTGTCACTGTTAGATAATGGACCATTGCCAGCCATTCCGCTTGCCATGGCTAGGACCGTGTCATTTGTGCTGGTATCCCCATCTACAGTAATCCTGTTAAAGGTCCTGTCAACCGCCCACAAAAGAGATTTTGACAATGTTTCTTGGTCAATCTTTATATCTGTGAGGATAAAACTGAGCATGGTGGCCATATTGGGCATGATCATGCCCGCACCCTTTGCCATACCCAGCACCTTGTAAGGCTTCCCGCCTGCCCTTCCCTCCCTATATGCCAACTTGGGAAAGGTATCTGTTGTCATGATCGCCTCGGCGGCCCTCCTAAATCCCTTATCGCTCAAGCCTGTTACCAGTTTTGGCACCGCTGCCTTTACCTTTTCCATGTCAAGGGGTAAACCTATGACCCCCGTGGAACACACGAGAACATCCTGTGGACTAGCGCCAATCTCTTTTGCCACAAGGGAAGCCGTCTCCCTTGCGTCAGACATGCCGCGTGTGCCGGTACAGGCATTTGCGGTGCCCGAATTGGCAATAATGGCCCTGGCCTTGCCTGCCTCTATATGTTCCATGCTCAGGAGCACAGGCGCTGCCTTCACCCTGTTGGTCGTAAAAACGCCGGCTGCCACTGCTTTCACATTACAATAAATGAGGGCCATATCAAGGCCCCCATCCTTTTTCAGCCCCGCTGATACTGCCGAGGCCTTAAATTCCGGTACAACAAAAGAATCTTCGTTCATACCACTTCACCTCGAATTCCCAAAGAAGTCAGGAGCAAAAATGCCTCTCTGTGTCCTCCCTGCCCGCCGCTATGGTCAGGCGGGTGTGCCTCCGTGGTAATACTTTGTCATTCGTAATTCGACATTCGATATTCATTATTTGTTGTTTTTTCCTCCTGAATCCGCAATTCCTTAATTCCATCATTCCATCCCGCCAAACTGCGGCGGGCAGGTATTCCATCCTTCCCTCTCCTCTGCCGCCCTATGCCTTCTCACTGAAGCCCGGTTCACTTATTTGCCCCACAGCACTTTTTATATTTCTTGCCGCTGCCGCAAGGACAGGGATCATTTCTCCCTATCTTTTTCCCTTGCCTCTTAACCGTGGTGGGTTGCGCAGCCTCGCCTCCGTGACTCATGTGAAGGGCCTTCTTCTTTTTCTTGGGCACAGGTTCCGGTGCACGGGATACGAACTGCAGGCGGAACAGGGTCCGGAGCGTTTCCTCCCTTATTCGATCCATGAGTTCCTGGAAAAGGGCAAACCCTTCTTTTTGGTATTCCCGCAGGGGATCAAGCTGCCCGTAACCCCTCAGGCCGATACCTTCCTTCATATGCTCCATATCTTGGAGGTGTCTTACCCACTGATCATCGATGATCTGGAGCATAATAAGCCTCTCAAGCTCTCCTAGGTCTTCCCGCCCTACCAGGTCTTCTCTCTTTTTATAGGCTGCCCTCACCTGTTCTCTTAGGATCTCGGTGAGTTCTTCTACATCCAGCTTTTCAAACCGCTCCTCTCCCAGGTCCCTGGCCGAAATCTTGGGCCTAAAACCAAATATACGGGAAAAGTTCTCAGTTAGTCCCTTGATATCCCAGTCTTCAGGAGGATTCTTCGGATCTGTCCATTGCTCAACAAGGGTTTCAATCTTTTCATCCATCATACCCTCGACGATCTCAGGCACTTCCTTGCCAGCAAGGATATCCTTCCTCAGGGAATAGATGATCTCCCGGTGCTTATTCATGACGTCGTCATATTCCAGGAGATGTTTTCTGATATCAAAGTTGTGCGCTTCTACCTTTCTCTGTGCATTCTCAATCGCCTTAGAGATAAGCCCATGCTCGATGGGCTCACCCTCCTGCATGCCAAGCCGTCCCATAATGGATGAGATTTTCTCTGAACCGAATATCCTCAAAAGGTCGTCTTCAAGGGAAAGGTAGAATCTGGATGAGCCCGGGTCTCCCTGCCTGCCTGACCGGCCTCTTAACTGGTTATCAATACGCCTTGACTCGTGCCTTTCTGTTCCAAGGACATGGAGCCCTCCGAGCTCTCTGACACCGTCGCCCAAGACTATGTCAGTTCCTCTTCCGGCCATGTTGGTGGAAATAGTCACGGTTTTGGCCTGCCCTGCCCTGGCAATTATTTCCGCTTCTTTTTCATGATGCTTCGCGTTCAAGACAGAGTG
>DQZA01000301.1 GCA_011042035.1 Desulfobacteraceae bacterium | reverse complement strand
TTGAAAAAACATAAAGATTGGTGAAAGGCTAAAATGGCAAGCAATCATTCATCTTCAAAGAAGAGTGGTGCCGGAGGAGGGAGTCGAACCCTCACGGGCGCAAGGCCCACTGGATTTTGAGTCCAGCGCGTCTACCAGTTTCACCACTCCGGCACCCGTGGCTTTGATTATACGTTCCCTGGGCTCGACGTGTCAATAGATATTGACAAGCCATGGGGCCGCTGATAATATAAAAAAATAGAAGGGGCTGTAGCTCAGATGGGAGAGCGCGTGACTGGCAGTCACGAGGTCGTCGGTTCGATCCCGATCAGCTCCACCAAGCCGTTTCAAAGGATTAGCGATCCTCGCTAATCCTTTTTTCTTACCCTACCTCCTTGCCCTCGGGAGTGAGATACCCTGGCGATTATGAGAAATAAAGCATTACTCAAGCAACCCTGCTTCACTGTGGTACCGTGATGAAAACACGGCGGCCTTGCCAGAGAAGATATTGCAATGGGTCAGCACATGCTCAGCCACATCCATCCTCTGCTCCTCGGACAGGCTATTGAAACCGGCCACAAAGTTCTCTTCATCCTCGATCTCAGAGAGCTTCTTCCATATGTCCTCGGCTGGTGTCCCAAGTGGAAAATCAAGGGTTATGCCTTCCTCGGCCAATGATACCGCAGGCTGTACCTTTTCCTTTAGCTCCTCCAGTTCTTGTTGAAGAGAAGTTATCCGCTCGGCAAGTGCCCCATAGTCAGTGCAACCCTCTGATAGGGGGCACTTGAGGCTGTGGCCCGCCACCCTGATTTCGACACCCACGTAGTGTGTTTCGTTACCCTCTCCATCGATTTTGTGAAATATCATGAATTTTTGAGACATTTGTTGTTTCCTGTGGATTAATCCAACAGCGCACCGTACGGTGCACTCAAACGGATTATGACCGGACCTTCAGATCCTCCCCCTCCCCTATATCCCCTCTCCCGCCAGGGGAGGGGAATATCTATATGGGACGCTGCACTTGAAGCAAAAGAAAGCTTTCAACGATCAACAAAAGCCACGGCTCAGGAGTTAGGAGGCAGAATGCCACCTTCAAGGCGAAAGGCAAGAACGTTGACCGTTGTCCGTTCACCGTTATCCGCCTGCCTGCAAGGGCTCCTGCCTGACCGTAACGGTGCACAGTGGCACAAGCAAGTCAGCAATTCAAAATTTGTTTTTTGGTCTTACAAAACGAGCTCCTGCCCTTCCCTTGCGGCTTCCACCTCCACATCCGAACCTCGGTCCTTTACTATTTTTTTGCAACGCTGCTCAATGGCTTCCAGTTGTTTGTCCGTCCTGGTGGGATCGTGATGGAACAGTAGCAGCTTCTTCACACCGGCCTTAAGGGCCAACTCTAAGGCATCCTCGAAATTGGAGTGCCCCCAGCCCCGTCTCATGGAGAATTCTTCGGGAGTGTACTGCGCGTCATGGACCAAAATATCAGCACCTTCGCAAAAGCGCACATATAGCTCAGGGATCCCATGTCCCTCCCCTGACAGGTTTAACTCATTATCCGTGATAAATACGAAGCGCTTTCCTTCCTCCTCAAACCTATATCCGTATCCACCCTGGGGATGGTTGAGGGGCACCTTGTCTATCATAACGTCCCCTATCCTCAGGATCTCCCGCTTTAGCACGCCAAGATAGGTAATTTTTGCTTCCAAGTCCTCAAAGGAAATGGGGGAAAACCCGTCGCCCATCTGGTTGTCGAAGGCATATCTTATGCCCTTGATGCACGTTGGGTAACCATCCACCATGATTTCAGTTTTTTCATCGTGGATCGGCGAGAAAAATGGAAATCCCAAGAGATGATCCCAGTGGATGTGCGTTATGAGGAGATAGAGACTCGTATGCTCCCCGGCATCCCGCATGTACTCACCCAGGAGACGAAGCCCGCTCCCAGCATCTATCACTACGCGCTGGCCCTCGTTACATACCACCTCTACGCAAGTGGTATTACCGCCATATATTGCCGTGTCCTGACCTGGAGTAGCAATGGACCCCCTAGTGCCCCAGAATTTTACTTTCATGGCCACACCCGTGGTAATTTTGGTAAACACCAAATCCCAACTAGCCCCTTTTTGCCCTAACCTCCCCCTCAGGCTACTTTGGTGGAATCCACCAGAGCTCTTACCTCATCGCAGAAGGCCTGCGCCCAAGGTTCGTCCCTTCGTAGCCCCTCTTCGACATGATCTATAACATCATAGTAAAGGTCCCACGCTGCCTTCTCCCTTTCAAAGTCCCCCCGAAAAGGCCTCTTGGAACTCATTATGTGCTGCAAAATCGGGTTCAGCTTAGCCGCTGCGGTTTCTAGCAGTTCTTCGGCCTGATCTCCCTTCCCTTGCCCAAACAACCACGCTGATCTCAGCGCCAATCTCAGATAAGTTACAGTGATGGGGATCCGCGAAACAAAGCAACCCGTAAAGGGGTCCATTTGCTCTTTGACTCTCTCCACTCCCCATGGAAGCGCCCTTGCATAATAGGAAAAAACCAGCGTTCGGGCAAGGTCCCCTGCAAATTTTCCTGCCCAGGCCTTCTCAATGGCCTCCCTGGCAAAGGCCTCCTTGTCGTGCCTCATGATGAGACCGTCCTTGTGTAAGTACCTTAGGTAACCGTCGTAGGCTTCAAACAAGACAGACATGATATATGCTTGGTCCTCGGCCCGGGCAACAAATGTGGGTGTGAAAGGCCTGTATTTCCTCAAGGCATCAATCAAGATGCCGCACATCCCCCCAGTAACATGAATTCTCTGAATGCATGTATCTGAACCGAATTCTCCCGTACCATACCTTGTCATCATTTCCGCCTCGGTGGACACGGCCTGGGGTAGCCAACTGAAAAAAATCACTTCGTCTGCCATTGGGGGCTGCTCAGGATATCTGACATCGGGCACGAAAACGGATCGACTTGCGTCTTCGTAATTGACAAGGGCACCTGCTATCATTCCCAAGTGTACCCGCTCCCCATTGGAATCAACGCCATCTGCCCCCCACAGGGGGCTCAGGAAATGGTCGAACGCAGAACGGCCCGTTTCCTCCACGAGCTGCTCCTGGGGGAAGACCTGGTCCAGGTCAATCTTGAATGTGCCACGCAGTTCCGGCCCACAGCATACCTTCCACAAGGCTGAAATCGCCCTTAGAAATGAATAGTGCCTGCCGTATTCGCCATTGACTCCAATTACAGCTCTAAGGTCTGATTCGGCGTCGTAACCCAGGCAGCGACGTACTCCCGGGGCCAACACATTTCTTGCCAGGGCCTCGGTATCAGTTTCTGTCCACAGGAAGATGTCTAGATGCTCAAGGTTGCCAGCAGATCTGATGATTTCCATTATTAGTGGTTTTGCCAGATTCTTCAGTGCGTCGTGAGTAACGGAAACAGAAAGCAGGCATCTCAATTTTGCAGATTCAGGGGCCCCCCTGAACTTCTTCTCAAAGTCCACCGCATCGTTTAATGCCTCCAGCCCGTATACCAGCTCGTTTTTCTCCGGCGGGATGCCAATTGGTATTGGATGATCATACCAGTAGCTCTGGGTGCTGTGCCGTGCTTGCAGTACCGGGCCCACCAAGCCTTGTGGCACACAATGAAGATCCGCAGGATTATCTGCTAAGGGAACTGTAAGAAGTATGTTTGTGGTAAAAAGTATCTCTTGCAGCGGATTCTCGATGGGCTTAGGATTAATGCGTTGAATCTTTACCTTTCTTTTTTCCCTAAGCTCTCTCACCATCTCTTCCTTGGGACCACATAGGCGAGCACCCTCCGGAAAGAATACCTCCCACAGCGTTGCCACATCTTTGGTGGATTCGAGCCTTGCTCCTTCTTTGTTGATCTTGTTGGAGATGTTAATCAGGGTTGCTTCAAATTCACTGTCCCTTTCGGCTACTTCCTCAATCTCCTTTTCCATGAGACTCAAACCAGTGGCATAAAGACTCCTCACGGCCTCTATTTCTTCATCCGCGCAATATAAGTTCAAAAACTCAAATGCGGAGCGAAATGACTTGGAACCCTTTCCACCCATGCAAATCAGGAAGGCGGCATTGAGCTTTCTTAGGTTGTCGGCAATGGAAATGGTCGGTGATTCAAATTGGCTACTAATTGGCTGGCCCAGCTTGTCTGAACTTACATAATTAGACAGAAAACACTGTGCTATGATCTGTTGGAATTGCTTGACTCCCACGAGCTGCCCCTCACCTTGTGTCCAACTATATATAAAAAAGGCCCGCGGTGCAACAGGATCAAGGGTCCCCCTAAAACTCCGATATAAGGAATAAGGCGATCATACCTTGGCCGTGAAGAAAATCAGGTGCGATTTTTCAGGGTTTTTTGCTATGGAGCAGTTCAGTGTATTTGGCGTAGACCTGGTCGCGG
>DQZA01000086.1 GCA_011042035.1 Desulfobacteraceae bacterium | reverse complement strand
CCCATCTCACGCCATCTGTATCAGCCCCGGTCACAACGGCCTTCACCCCCGGCAGTTTTAGCGCCTTGCTGGTGTCGATGTTAAGAATTCTTGCGTGGGGATAAGGGCTCCGCAATACCTTCGCATAAAGCATCCTGGGAAGTTTGACATCAGCTGTATACATCGCCTTCCCAGTCACCTTGGCTAGACTGTCCGTCCTTACCATCCGAGTTCCTACTGTGCTATACTCCTTGTCCATAAGATTCCCTTTTTCTATTCATGATTGTATATCCCCGCCTTTTTGCCAGGACAATATATACCTCTTTTTTCTTTTAACACAAGCTCCATTACGAATGGGATCTCAATCTTGTTTTTGTATTTGCCTCTTCCTATAGCAAAGGCGAGGATGATAGTTAAAATTTTACTGGGTCGCTTATATTCTTTAAAAAAATTAGGTTTTTTAGACTGCTCCCCATGCCTCACCCCGCTTCTTTCCCTCATATAGCTTCCTATAACGGTCTCTGAGCTCTCTTTTGAGGATCTTATACCCTCCTCCGCTGACTGGCATTTGGTCAAGTGAAATAAAATCAACGGATTTTGGTTTCTTATAGGACGCCATCCTGTCTTTACAATATTCGATTATTTCTTCTTCACTGGCCTCTGCCCCTTCCTTCAAGACGATCACCGCCTTCACCGCTTCTCCCCACTTTTCGTCCGGCACACCAATAACTGCAACAAGGTGAACAGCAGGATGTGAAGATATTACATCCTCCACCTCCCTTGGGTACACATTCATCCCTCCGGTGACTATCATGTCTTTTTTCCGGTCAATCACATAATAAAAACCATCCTCATCCACCTTAACTATGTCTCCAGAATACCACCAGCCATCCTTGAAATCGGTGGCCTCTGGCTTGTTCCAGTACCCCTTGGCAACTGCTTCTCCCTTTATTGCCAACTCACCTATCCCTCCCGGTCCAACTTCGTTACCATCATCGTCCACGACCTTCGTCTGATAGCCGAGGCAGGCCTTGCCGATTGACGTGAGCCTTGCAGACTTCGGACCCTCTAAATCAACCTCTTGCGGTCTAAGCACCGTACCAAGGAGGGCTGTCTCAGTTGTCCCGTAAAGCTGAATGAATTTCTTCCCCAAATACTTTGCTCCCTCCTTTAGGAGTTCAGCAGATATGGGTGCTGCTGAAGTAAACCAGTGTTCGATTGAAGAAAAATCCGTCTTTGCTGCATCCGGATGCCGGATTACGTTTGCCAGTAATGTGGGGCTGAACTGCGTGAAGCTGATTTTTTCTTTTTGGATCAGATCAAGGATCTTTTTGGCATCAGGATTGGTCACAATCAGAGAGCATCCCCTCACAGTTGAAGCGATGGAGAGCCCAGTGCCACCCGAGGTATGCATGGGCATTACGAGAAGCCACCTGGTGTATGGGTGAATTCCAAGCTCAGCAGCCCAAATCGTGGCACTGAAGCTCCAGTTGCGGTGGGTCAATGGAGCGCCTTTGGGCCTTCCCGTGGTTCCGCTTGTATATATCAGTGTGGCGATGTCCTCCTCGTCTACCTCCACATCGGGCTCATTTGATGATCCATTCTCGATAAGCTCCTCCAAATCATACTCGCACGGCCTATCCCCACCAATTGAGATGAAGTAGTCCACGTTGCTAAGCTTTTCCCTGATATCCTTGATTTTGGTCTCATAAATGTCAGCGTCACAAATAAATCCCCTGGCGCCGCTGTCCTGAATTTGATAAATGATCTCGTCACCCATGAAGGTCCGATCAATAGGTGCAATTGCCATTCCGACCTTTGTAAGGGCAAAAAGGGGAAGGATGTGTCCCATTCCCGTCCCTGTTTGAACCGCTACCTTGTCCCCCTTTTTGAGACCCATTTTCAAAAAGCTGTTTCCAAGCTTATTTACTATTTCATAAAGCTGCCTATAACTGTAACTGATTCCCTGGGGAAAATACTTGCCATACTCGTCCCTCACAGCCATCTTGTCAGGATAATTCCTGGCACATCTTCTTAAAGCATCACCAATAATCATATCAACCCCTCCTTCTCGTATGGTTAACACGATGATAAACAAATGATTGAAATTGGGAGATAGGCCCTACCTTGCTCACGGGCCGCCTCTGCCAAAGGCTCAATCAACAGCACCCCGGCTTATTCTCCCCTCCCGTATCTTTTTTAGGACCAGTGGGATATATCAGCCCTGAGACTGCATCGGAGACACCTCCGGGCCTCCATCACAGCCAAATCTTCGGTATACCTCTGTTCAACCGACCCAAGGTTACCCTGCCCTTTGTTAAAACTCAACCTGAGTCTCGGCCCAAAAAACATCTCCGTATTATCAAGCCTCGGAGGTATCATGAGTTCGCTACGGGGGCTCTCTTCAACGGTTCCATCACCCCCCAAATAAATATCAATGGACCGGGCAGCCTTCTTCCCCATGGCTATCGCCGAGATTATGGAGCTAGGACCGGTGACCACGTCCCCTACTGCAAATACGCCCTCCATTCCCGTCATAAAGCTTTCGGAATCCACGGCCAAAAATCCCTTTCTGTTCGCGTACCCGCGCATATCTCCCGGCATAGTGGGTTTTTCTCCCACCGCGGCAATGACCAAATCGGTTTCCATTGTAAATTCCGAACCCTTTACAACAAAAGGTCTCGGTCGGCCTGTTCTGTCCTTCCCTAGTAAGCGAGTCTCAGCGCACTTCAGGGCCACCCCGCAGCCATCACTTGTCACCCCACAGGGGACAACCTGAAAGAGAAACCTCACTCCTTCTTGCTGGGCAGCCCTCACCTCGTATCTGTCCGCTGTCATATATTCTTCTGACCTGCGATAAATGATCTTCACATCCGAGGCACCAAGCCTGATACAGGTTCTGGCAGCGTCAATAGCAGCATTGCCCCCGCCGATTACCACAACGGATTTTTCTTTCAACTCGGGAGCCATGCCTGTGTTGACCATCTCCAGGAAATTCACTGCTCCCAGCACACCTGAACAGGAGTCCTCACCTTCGATACCCAGTGGGATCTGCTGGTGACATCCAGTGGCAATTAGCACCGCATGAAATCCCTGACCCAGAAGATCCCTAACCGCTTCAACCCTGGTGTTTGTTTTTATTGAAACCCCCATGGCGGTAACTTGCTTAACCTCGGCATCAATGACTTTCCTCGGAAGTCTGAACCTAGGGATCGCCCGCATCGGCATTCCCCCCGGTTCCGACATTGCCTCATACACAGTGACCGAATACCCCCCGAACCTGGCAAGGAGATATGCAGCAGTAAGCCCGGCAGGGCCTGACCCAATGACCGCCACAGTTTTTCCCGAATCTACGCGGGCTACGAATCTCTCTTCCATGTATCTGCATTGTTCAGCCACAAATCTCTTGAGATCCCTGATGGCGATCGGCTCATCCAGTTCCTTTCTCCGGCACGATTCCTCGCAAGGTCTCGTGCACACCATTCCACAAAGCATTGGAAACGGTAATTTGCGTCTTATTACCTGAAAAGCCTCTTCGTACCTCTTTTGCGAGATAAGGTAAACGTAAAGGGGAACGTCAATTCCCAAGGGACACGCGTTCCGGCAGGGCACTAGTTCTTTCGCCTTCTCCCCTTTGCTTAACACCGAGCTCCATTTTTCTCTTTTGTCAATAAATGCTCCAGTAGGACAGACCTCAACACACCCCATGCAGTACCGGCAGCCTGATTTGGGAAAGTCTTCCTCCTTGGTTCCCACGATCACCCGGCCTTCGTGTATCACAAAGCCAAGAGCCCCCACCCCCCGGACATAAGCGCACATACGCACGCACCTGAGACACCCAACGCACAATGATGGATCAAATTCAAACAAAATGTTGTCAACTGTCCCCTCTGCTCCCTGATCATTGTACGGCAGGGTGACCCCTATCAGCCCCACTGAATCAGCCACGCGCAGCAACTCACACCGGGGATATTCCGCACATGCCACGCACCGCTTTGACACATTAGCGCTTCTGACACACACGCCAAAGGGTTCGCAGCGGGGCCTCCGGTCGCACGTAATACAAATTGTAGGATGGTTCGACACTCCGAGAATGTGTTTTAGTCTGTCGCGGCGTCTGGCCACCAGATCTTCGTCATCGGTGACAACACTCATTCCATCCTCAACCTTTGTGGCGCAGGCCCGGACCGGCTCCTCCCTTCCTTCAACCCTTACAATACAAAGGCCACAGGGGTCCGGCTCTTCATCGCGTCCGTCATTGGCTACCATCCTGGTCCCCTGGTACACTTTGTCATCTGGGACCATTTTTACGAAAGGCAAATCAGGATGAAAACACAGGGCAGGGATATAAATTCCATTGGCCCGCGCCGCCGTAAGTATAGAAACATCCCTGCCCACTTCTATTTGTTGCCCATT
>DQZA01000202.1 GCA_011042035.1 Desulfobacteraceae bacterium | reverse complement strand
TGGGATCCCACATAGGCCACGGTAAGGATCTGGGCAAAACCGATCAAAAATGCTGCCAGAACCGCACCAAACCAGCTACCAAGCCCTCCCACAATGCAAACGGCTATGGCCAGAATGAGGACATTGTAGCCCGCCTCCACCACTATGTTTCCCAGTGGAAGCAGCAGGATTGCAGCCAGGGCAGCTAGGGCTGAGCCCAGTACCATGGCCACCACCGCCATTACATCCGAGTCAATGCCAAGCATGAGGGATGCCCGTTCATCCTGGGCCATGCCCCTCAATGCAAGGCCGACTCTTGTACTGCGAGTGAAGATCCAAAGAAACAAAACCACCGCTGCCCCGATTCCCACAACGATTATCCTATGATAATCTACAGGCACGCCCCATATCATGATGCTTCCTTGTGCAAACACGGGAAGTGTGTAGGTCATCCCCTTGAACCCACCCCAGCGCAGTCCCTCAAGTACAGCAAGCCCCATGGCATATGACGCGATAATCTCCGAAATTGCCATGCCGCGTACCCTGATGAGGATGAATTGGTACAAAAGCCCGCCAATAAGCCCTGTTATGGCCATGGCCAGTATTATGCTGAGGAGATAATTGAGCCCTGCTGCCTTGAGCAGGGTCCAGGTTATAAATCCAGCCACTACATAGAGAGCACCATGGGCAAAGTTGGGTAACCTGCTTATCCCGTAGACGAGCGCAAACCCCAGGGCCATCAATGCCAGTGAAATACTGTTTATGATTCCATAAATAATGATATCCATGGGCTGACTTTCTCCGCACCGTCACATTACAACTTCGTTAGGCCCACTGACCTGAGGCCACTGGAAAGCGGTCCCAGGCGTTACTAGTTGCTACTTAAGCATCCATGGAGGCAGCTTGATCTCCCCAGTGGCAATGCTCTTCGGGTAAACCACAATGCGTTTGCCAGCCTGCCATTGGATTACAGAGCCCACCGCCCCCTTCTCTGGATCCAGAGCAGGGATGACCTGATGGCTCTTGGGGTTGAATCTTATCCTACCGTAGACTCCCATCATATCCGTTTGCTCCAGTGCCTTTACCACGGCATCGGAGTCCAGGGTGCCGGCCCTCTCTATTGCATCCTTAAGCACATAAACGGTCATATAGCTGCTGGAGCTGCCCAAACCCTCGGGTTCCACGCCCCACCTCTTAGTGTAAGCACGATAGAATTTCATGGTCCATGGAGTAGCCTCAGAGGGAGCATTCCCTGCATTGACCACGTTACAGAGAGTATACTCTCCCTTACCCTCGGTTGCCTTCCAGAAGCCTGGCTGTTCTGCGGCAGCAAGGGTTGAGCCAAAGGGTAACGCCTTGATCCTCATCTGATACCACTGCTTCAACAGGATAGAACTCTCGGGCATGTCCATCCAGATGTTCAGTATCTGGGCACCCCCTCTCTTTGCCTTAAGGAGGCCCATGGAAAAGTCAGATGTTCCGGTGGGAAAAACCTCCATTCCTAGAACGTCAAAACCTTTTTTTGCAGCCACCTTACTTATCACCTTTCCCGCGCCCCTTGCATGGGCCACGTCCTGGACCATAACCAGGATCTTATTCAGGCCGTATTCTTGTTTTAACTCTTTAAAGCAGGCAAGAATCTCCCCTACCAACCACTTGGCCTCTCCATGAATACGGAAACAGTACTTGTACTTATCATAATTTTTCGCCACCATTGCCGAATACTTTGGGCTCAAAACCCCTGTGGAAACAATGGAGATCTTCTTGTATTTGGACAAAAGAGGCATGGCAGCCAGGGCTGCCTCTGATCTAACAGGCCCTCCGAGAAGAAAATCCGCCCCTTTTTCCAGTATCAATTTTTCCACCACCAAAAGTGCCTCACTCACGGGGACTCCAGGCTCAAGGTCCCTGGTGTCCATGACCTCCACCTTGAATGGCCGCTTGACTCCTCCCACATTGACACCACCAGCGGCGTTGATCTCTTCTACGGCCAGCTTAATGCCCCGCTCAGCATCCCAGCCGTAAAGAAATGCTGTGGACAGCGGACAGCCCAAAACAATCGGCTTTTCTGCCCTTGCCTGTTTTGGCATGACACAGAAAAGCGCCAGTAAGCTTATTGCCACAACTATAGCCATCAATTCTCTTGCCCTTGCCATTGTAAACCTCCTTTTTTTAGGGTTTCAGACTGAATACGCCTCAGGGGTCGCCATTAAAGGGCCCCATGCCAACCGCTATCACGGTCTAGAGCCCGAACAAGTTAAAGTGTTCTCTCCACATAATCTCGCGCCTTTCGGCCAAAAAACCACTAATATCCTAACAAAGAAGAAACAACTCCCTCTGGATTGTTTTTCTTAGGCGGTATACAAATAGCCGGGTGATGGAAAAGGTCATGAACTGAGAACCGATATATTGTTTATACGATTGGACTAGGAGAATATTTTATAATCAAAAATTACGGCCTATCTAAACTCGTGTCAAGCCAAAACAGTGTTTTGAGGCCAAGTTATTGACTTCCGGGAACCAGTGGTTAATATTTGCAAAAATACCTTATCAGCGACTTCTTCCATTTCCTTAGCCCAAATTCTATGACTGGTTGAGGTCAAGCGGGGCGAGTAATTTGTGAATCTTAATCAAACTACCAGGGAGTAAGGCTATTCAATGGGTGGAAAAGACTATTACAAGATTCTAGGAGTTTCCAAGGACGCCTCTCCTGAGGAAATAAAAAAGGCCTACCGGAAGCTTGCCCTTAAGTATCACCCTGACAGGAATAAGGGAGACAAGGAGGCAGAGGCCAAATTTAAAGAAATAAATGAGGCCTATGCCGTCTTGAGCGATCCCGAAAAAAGGAAACAATACGATACCTTTGGCGCTGAGGGATTCCACAGAAGGTTCTCCCAGGAAGACATATTCCGAGGATTCGATTTTAATAGTATTTTCAGAGAATTCGGTTTTGGAGGAGGAAGAGCCCAAAGCATCTTCAGTGAGATTTTCGGTGGAGGTATGGGGGGCGGACGCCAAAATTTTTACTATGAACAGGATCCCTTAGAAGGGGCGCTTGGCGGATTTCATAGGAGGAGCCGTGGCCTCAAGGGGCAGGATCTTGTTTATGAACTCACCATGACCCTCGACGAAGTCGCTAAAACTACAACAAAAACTATTACCTATAACGTAGACGGACGCACGGAAACGGTCTCTGTTAAGGTACCAGCCGGCATTGCCAGCGGACAAAAGCTCAGATTGCCGGGGAAGGGTCAACCCGGGATCAACGGTGGGCCACCAGGGGACCTTTACATACAGGTCAGAATATTAAAACATCCCACATTCAGGAGAGAAGGAGATGATCTTTATCTCAAGAAGTCCATAAGGTATTCAGAAGCGGTGCTAGGGACCGAAATTGAAGTTCCCACCATTGACGGAAAGACCCTTAAGCTCAAGGTGCCACCCGGCACCCAAGGCAACGCCAAGTTCCGCCTACCTGGCTACGGACTCCCACACATGAAAAGCAGTGGACGTGGCGATGCATACATAGAGGTAAAAATCGAGGTGCCCAAGAAACTCACAAAAAGGCAGCAGGAACTTATCCAACAGCTTTCCGAAGTGGGCCTTTAATTCCATCCCCCCAAAGAGGAAAATGGCTAATGAAGGCAATCTGCGTCTTTTCAGGAGGTCTGGACAGCCTCCTTGCAGCACAACTCATAAGATCCCAGGGCATAGAGGTTCAGGCCGTTTTTTTTAGCACCCCGTTCTTTGGCCCAAAACGGGCCATCAGGTCAGCCCGATCAATAGATCTCCCCCTCATGGTTGTGGACATCACAGACCAGCACCTTCGCATGCTTAAGGCCCCCAAACACGGTATGGGTAAGCACATGAATCCATGTATAGACTGCCATGCATTGATGTGTAGGATAGCTGGCCAACTGATGGACGAGCAGGGAGCAAGCTTCATAATAACGGGTGAGGTATTGGGACAGAGGCCCATGTCTCAGAACAAGCAAAGTCTGATGCTGGTGGCCAAAGATAGCGGACTTGACGGCCTTTTATTGAGACCCCTTTCAGCCAAGTGCCTACCAGCTACCATACCAGAGGAAAAGGGATGGGTAAAAAGAGAATTACTACTGGATCTCAAAGGCCGTTCTAGAAAACCACAGATGGAGCTTGCTAGGAAACTGGGCATTAAGGATTATCCTTCACCTGCTGGCGGCTGTTTACTAACAGAAGAGGTGTTTGCCCGCAGGCTGAAAGATCTTATTTCCCAAGGCCAGGTTACCAGAGAGCAAATCGAGATGCTGAAATTTGGCCGTCATTTCCGTCTAGGGCCCCGTACAAAGGTTCTGGTTGGAAGGAATGAAAAAGAAAATCAGGTCATAAAAAAACTAATGGCCCAGGGAGATGTGCTTTTTCAATGCCAGTCAATACCAGGCCCCACAGT
>DQZA01000263.1 GCA_011042035.1 Desulfobacteraceae bacterium | reverse complement strand
TAATCTCGAAGTACCTTGCTTTTTACCCAAAAGTGGTCAAACCAAAGATGGGTAAAAATAGAGTTAATAAGCCTTGTGCCCTAAGTTTACGGCCAAGACGGATAACATATTGGCGAAAATCATTCCCATTGGAGGACTTAGAATATGCCGAGAATTGACGATTACAAGAAGGCGTTTGAGCTGGCGAAAGGAGAACTTGAAAAGGCCAATCCCAAGAGGATTGCTGACCAAAGCGGCGCAATGTTTATGTCTGATAAGGACGGCAATGTTCGCCTGAAGCTAGAATTCTTGAACAAGGAAGTTGAAATAAAGTGGCCTTCAATGGAGTTTTCAATAGCCGGAAGGGACGAAGAAGTACCTATCCAGCAGCAGGTGCTGGTGTTGCACTATTTACAGGGGGCCCAGGGATCAAAGGTTGAAGGGCAATGGGTCGCATACCAAGAGATTCCGGATGGCCGATTTTACCTTGATGCCTTTATCCAAAGGGCCAAGAATCCCCTACTTAAAGCCTTCGGAAACGAACCCGATGCCTTGCATGAGGTGGCTGAACAGCTCTACAATGCTGAACCATTTGATCATGGCGATGTGTCGGTGGTGGTTAAGGCTTTTCCAAAGGCACCGGTTGCGCTTATCCTATGGCGAGGCGATGATGAATTCCCGCCTGAAGGAAGCATTCTTTTTGACAGAAGCATCCAGGATATATTATCTGCAGAGGATATAGCGTGGCTGGCCGGGATGGTGGTGTACCCCCTGGTGGGAATGGCAGCAAAGAAGGGTCACAGGGCATAAGGATGGGTCAGTGAGTCGTTGAGTCCGCGCGTTTATTGAGTCGACGGCTAACGGTCAACGAATAAAGAATAAGGAATATCGAAACGCCTTCGTCTCATAACGGCTAACGCTTAACCGCGCCACAGGTGAACAACGGTAAACAAAACAAATGGAGAGTGTGCCATGGATTGTACAGAGCCTAAAGTTTCGGTGATCATGGGTAGTGCATCGGACGAGAAAGTGATGAAAGGGTGTATAGATACACTGCAGACCCTTGGGATTGCATATGAAGTCAAGGTGCTTTCAGCCCACAGGACTCCTGAGGAAACAAGGTCATATGCAATAAAAGCGGGAGAAAAGGGCATCGAGGTGATAATAGCCGGGGCAGGGTGGGCGTCACATCTAGCCGGTGTGATAGCATCCCACACAACTCTGCCAGTTATAGGTGTGCCCATTGACTCCTCACCATTGAACGGACTGGATGCCCTTTTATCAATAGTGCAGATGCCACCGGGAATCCCTGTTGCTACGGTTTCCATCGGAGCTGGTGGTGCCACCAATGCGGCAGTGTTAGCAGTCGAAATCCTGGCACTGAAATATCCGGAGCTAAGGGGCCGGCTGCAAGATTATAGAACAAAACTCAAATCCAAGGTTCTAGGTCGATAACACCACCCATGAAAACCCCCTTGATACTCAATGCTCGCGAACCTGATAAGATGAATAGGGCCCTTACCGAGGCAGCCAGGATTATTAAGGATGGAGGCCTCGTTGCATTTCCTACCGAATCTTTTTATGGGCTGGGAGCTGACCCGAGAAATGAGGATGCCCTCAGGAGCCTCTTTGAGGCAAAGAAAAGGCCAGCGAACAATCCAATCTTACTGCTCATTGACGATACAACCAGAGTCTTCGATTATGCAGAACAGGTGCCTGAAAAATCACTTGTGCTGATGCGAAAGATTTGGCCCGGAGGACTCACGTTGGTGTTCACGGCAAGGCCTGAGGTCTCATCACTTATTACAGGAGGCACAGGAAAAATAGGGCTACGGGTGTCAAGCAATTTGCTTGCATGTTCTCTGGCAAGGCTTGTGGGAGGAGGGATAACAGGCACCAGCGGCAATATAAGCCAGCGCTCTCCTTGCCTTACTGCCGAGGATGTGCTTAAAGAAATGGGAGACAACCTGGATGCAATATTGGACGGCGGGCCTTCCCCCGGAGGCCTGGGCACAACTATCCTCGATCTTACAGAAGACCCGCCACGGATCCTGAGGAAAGGGATGGTTTCAAAGGGAGAAATAGAAAGAATAATTGGAAAGATTACTTAGGTGCTTTCTTTTTCATTCCCTTAAGTATTTTCTCCGGCGTAATGGGCAAATCCATGCACCGATACCCTGTGGCATGGTAAACCGCCTCGGCGATGGCAGGGGCAGTTGGCGAGGCAAGCCCTTCACCAGCCTCCTTTGCACCCATTGGACCTTCTGGTTCGTAGGTCTCGATGCAGGCGGACTCACCTGGTGGCATATCCAGCGCCGATGGTATCTTGTAGTCAAGGAATGTATTTGTAAGTGTCTTGCCCTTGTCCATCACGAATTGTTCACATAGGGCGTAGCCCAACCCCATGTGGATTGATCCCTCTAGCTGGCCTTCAACCGAGCTAGGGTTAATAACAGTTCCACAGTCGTGGGCTGTCCACATCTTCTTTACCCGAACTAGTCCGGTTTCTTTATCAACTGAAACGTGGGCCACCTGTGCTCCAAAACTGAAGGCAGGGGTCACAAGGCCTTTACCCCTGGGCGTGTAAGAACCTCTGGCAACAAGGGGTTCTCCTCGGTTTGCCTTTTGTACCATGGCCACTACCTCGCCAAATGACATTCCCCTTTCGGGTCTTCCCTTGGCATACACTCGGCCGTCTTTACACTCCATATCGTATATGACGTTAAGGTTGAACCTTGCAGAGACGGCCCCGAATAGCTTTTGTTTGATTTTCCTAGCAGCATCTAGTACGGCATTACCTGCCATAAGGGTGACCCTGCTTCCCCAAGTTCCCAAATCAGCCTGCGGTGTCATGGCTGTATCAGCAGAGGTTATGCGGATGTCTTCCATCTTGAGCCCTAGTTCCTCGGCCAGAATCTGCTTAAGTACAGTATCAGATCCCTGGCCAATATCTGAGGCCATGGTAAGCAGATGTGCAGTGCCATCGGCAAATACCCTGACCTCTGCGGCAGAAAAGGGATACTGAGTATTGAACCAATTGAATACTCCCCCTGAGATAAAGCTGTAACATCCAATTCCTATTCCTTCCCCGTCCTTGAGGGATTTTCTTCTCCTCTTCCAGTTACTCATTTTGGCAACTCTCTCTAATGACTCAATGAAACCGCAGCTTGAGATAGTGGCGACGTCAGGTATCTTGTCCCCTGTCCTCATAGCATTCTTGATGCGAAGGTCTATTGGGTCAATGCCCAATTCCTCTGCAACTATATTCATTTGCGTCTCGGCCGCATACAGGGATTGCGGTGCTCCAAATCCCCTCATGGCGCCTGCAGGGGGCTTATTGGTATACACATGTTGTCCATAAAAACGGTAGTTGGGGTAACGGTAAAGCATGGCCCCAAAGTTGCCGCAAAGAAAAGTGGCGGTTGGCCCCATGCTGTTGTATGCCCCGCCGTCCAGATATATCTTGAGGTCCTTGGCAACCAGTGTGCCGTCATTCTTGAATCCCACCTTCGAAACAATCTTCATGGGATGTCTGCGTCTTCCTGCAATAAGCTCCTCTTCCCTTGTGAGCGTGATTTTTACAGGCCTGCCCGTTTTCTTGGCCATGAAGGCGGCACAGAATTCCCAGGGCCTCATTTCCATCTTGCCCCCAAACCCGCCTCCTACATAAGGCTTAATGACACGGATATCGTTTTCTCTCATACCCAGGGTGGAGGCCAATAAACACTGTACTATGTATGGTGTCTGGGTTGATGTCCAGAGTGTTATCCTGCCGTCCAGGTCCACCGCGGCAAGACTGGAACATGGTTCCATATAGGCGTGGCTTACTGCGTGTACCCTGAAGGTGTCTTCCCGCACATAATCTGCCTCTTTAAATGCCTTTCTGATGTCTCCATACTCTATTTTTCTGGTTACACTGACATTATTGGGACAATTGTCGTGTAGAACAGGGGCCCCCTTTTTGAGGGCTGATTCTATATCAAAGACAGCGGGGAGATCTTCGTATTCAACCCGAATGAGTTGCAGCGCCTCTTCTGCGGTGTCAAGGTCAACCGCAGCCACCGCAGCCACCTCGTCCCCTACAAACCTGACCCTGTCAACAGCCAGCGGGTATTCATCCTGGGTATCTGGGAATAACCTCCAGTTGCCGTATTTGATCTTAGGTGTATCCTCTCCGGTTATGACACACTTTACTCCTGGCAGTGCCAGGGCCTTGCTTACGTCTATGTGCACTATTCTGGCATGAGGCACTGGGCTGCGAAGAATCTTGCCATAGAGCATGCCCGGTAATTTGATGTCGTCTGTGTAAAGGGCAGTGCCCGTTGCTTTAGCCCTTGCGTCGGTCCTGGGAATATCTTTTCCCACTATGCTAAATTGCGCCATAATTCCTACCTCGCGAATCGTTGTTGGTTATTTGTTGACTGCAGTCCGTCTAGCG
>DQZA01000211.1 GCA_011042035.1 Desulfobacteraceae bacterium | reverse complement strand
TGGCGCCATTGCCAGTATAATCATCACCTGCCGTACCCTGCTCGCGCCAAAAATCCGCCTTGGTGTACTCGTATCCCAATACAAGGCCATTCGCCCTATCTAGCCAAAAGGTAACCTCCCCAAAAGGTGATTGAGTTCGGCCATCGTCCACAGTGGGATCGTCGTTTTCAAGATAGGACTGCCGATAACCTGCGGAAAACGTGTTTTCTTCCCCAAATTGATAACTCATGCGAGCCTCGCCAGAGTTCCTCCAGTAAGACCTCCTTGTATGCCGTACCCCGATGATACCTTCGGTTTCTTCCATTGGCTTTTCTGACCTATTGAAGGTGTCGCTCAGGTCAAACCTAAGATATCGACCAAGCTGCTGGCCAAAGGTCAACGTGGCGGTGTGGCGAGTCGTATTATTATCATCCTCATCTTTGTACCAAACAAAGCTGGGAGCATAGGCTAATTCCAGCCTTGTATATTGCTTCACCAAGGCCAAGCTTACCCTAGGAGTTACCGCAGTAATATAATCGGACGTTTCGTGATCAGGGTCCAGATAAATGTTATCATCATAGGTTTCGCTCACAGATATCGAAGGAGTGAGGTCAAAATGATGCTGAGCACTTCCGCTAGATGCCACGAGAAAAATGCATATCAATGAGAAGATTGTAGCTGTTAGAAACTTTCTCATCTGATCCTCCTTTCAATAAACATCCGGAACGGGTCCAAGGTCGTAGGCTCAATATCTCCTTCGCTTTTCTTAGCCACTCCTTTCCTGTATCTTTCTCAATATAACCTATATCTATGCCTATGTAGATTTGGGAGCGCAGCTCACCGCGTGAGCCTTTGGCCTAAGAAATTATGGTACCACAATCGTATCATTTGGCTTCAAGAGGATGTTTTGCACCGGGTTCTTACCTTCGATAAATCCCTTGTAATTAAAGTGCAACTGGATCTCTTTTCCTCCTTCGCGGCGGACTATGATAATGTTCTTGGTATCGGCCCATTCGGCAAATCCACCCGCAGTGGACAGGGCCTGAAGCACTGTCATTCCGGGCGCGAGGGGATATGGCCCAGGTCTGTTAACCTTGCCAATGGTATAAATGGTACGACTTCGGCTTTCGTTGACAATTACGGTCACCTCTGGTGCCGTAACATATTTTGTTAGTTTCTTGGTAATAATTTCCTTTAACTCGGCAACAGTTTTCCCTGAGGCCATGATTTCGCCAATAAGCGGAAAAGTAATGCGGCCATCCGCCATTACAGTGACATCCCTAGTCAAATCAGGCTCTTTCCAAACATATACATGAAGCAGATCATTGGGGCCGATGAGGTAGTGGGAGGAAGTCCCCTTACTAGCTCCATAACAGTCTGCACTAATCCAACCAGTTAAGATTACCAGGAAAAGAAGGCCGCCGACCCAAAAAAAATGTCGCTCTTGCTTGCTCACTTAATAAAACCCCCCTTCGTTTAGCCTCCCATACGCGAACGCCAAAATGATAAAGATAATATCAAATGTCAAAGCTGCTTTTACTCACTCTAGCTCACTTGTGACTTCTGTCTCCTGCATTCTGTCTTCTTTGTGATTGGTCATTTGACATTTTTTGGCCTATTCCCAGCTCCTTCATTTTATAAAATAGGGTCTTGTAGCTGATTTTGAGCACACGTGAGGCCTTTGTCTTATTCCAATTGCTGGATTCTAGCGCATACAAAATAACTCGTTTCTCTATTTGCCGGGTTACCCTCTCCTTCAATTCCTTTAGAGAGATGGCCTCCTTGCCTGCGGCCTCTTCGCGTTCCGATGGAGGTGCCACTATGTCTTCCGGCACTTCCATGGAGCTTTCTGGTTGCCTAAATCCATCAGCCTCCATATTCCTGGAAAACTCTTCGTAAATCGACTCCGGATCCTCTCCCACCAATAATCGTAGAACTGTACTGGAAAGCTCCCGAACATTACCAGGCCAGTGATACTCCATGAATAATTTCATCAAACCGCCATCTAGCTTGTACCTCTCCTTGATTTTTAGTTCCGTCCGATATTTTTGGATAAAATGATCGGCGAGAAGACCTATATCCTCTCTCCGATCTCGCAGGGGCGGAATATCTATTCTGATAATGTTGAGCCGATAAAATAAATCCTCCCTAAACTTACCCTTTTGCATATCGTGATCAAGATCGTGGTTTGTTGCTGCCACAACCCAGGCGTTTACTTTTACCTCTTGTGTTCCCCCCAGCCGCGTAAATTCCCCGCTCTGCAATACCTGTAGCAGCTTGGCCTGCAGTACGGGCGGCATGTCGCCAATTTCATCCAGGAATATTAGGCCTCCGGAGGCAATCTCGAATTTCCCGGGCTTGAACTTGTCAGCCCCCGTGAACGCACCCTTTTCATATCCGAAAAGTTCGCTTTCAAGTAGAGTCAAAGGAAGGGCAGCACAATTTACTTTAACAAATTTTCTACTGCGCCTAGGCGAGGTATAATGCAAGAGCCTTGCCACCACCTCTTTTCCAGTACCGGTCTCGCCAGTAATAAGCACATTGAGGGCAGTGTCCGAAACTACCGTGATCAGCTCACGAATTTTTTCAATAGATGGGTGATTACCCAGAAGAATATATTTCATGATATGTCAAAATTTTACACACTCACCGCATAAAGTCAAATACTAATGTGGCTATTGCCCCTCCCCCCAAGGGAGGGGAAACACCCTTGGGGGGCGCTACGATTGAGGTAGACGCGACAGGAGCCAGGAGCCAGAATATGCGCTTCGCGCTCCTTTGTTGCATAACCCCCAACATCGCATCCCGCCCAAGCTCCAGCGCGCAGGCATTCCATTCTTCCAATTCCTAATCTCCCCCTCCTCACCTCTTTACCGCTTTTCCTCGCCCGCCCGAGGCGGGTAAACCTCCTAGGCTACGCCCCGGCTGCAAACGTCTTTCTCTCCCGCTCCTCCTGTCATGGCCGCTCCGGCGGTCAAAACCGCTTCTGCGGTCTTTGCCGCTTCGCCTCTCCCTGCCCGATCGTCTTTCGGGAATATGACTAGAATAGGAAAACTCTCTCCGATCTATACCTGACCGCCTTCCTCCCTTGTCACGATTACCGCTTCGACTAGCATCTTGCATGTTGAAGGCCCTTTTTTTTGTATCAGCAATTTATCTAGTTTCGAGCTATCTAAAATATAGCAGTCAGGACTCAATATGAGGGCCTGCGGCCCTTCCCCTTTATCCCCTCCCACCAAGTGAGGTTTTCTCTTCTGCCTACTAACTTCAGCTGACCGCTGATACCTTTTCCATTCTTCATTTGGCATTACCATGCTGCTTCCCAGCCCGCCCGAGGCGGGTAAACCTCCTAGCTTTCAAGCTACGCATTGGACACAAAATACCGAAAGATCACCTTTTCATACACCCTGCAGATAAAACGAGCGGTTCCTTTGCCGATTCCGATCTCGCGGAGGCGACAATAAACGTGCAGGGGGTTGAAGTAGTGTTTTAGCATTAAGACCATTGTTTCGTTCACCTTTGTCCGTTAACTGCTGACCCGCAATTGGTTGTGAGCTAAGGCGAGGAGTTAGGAATCACAATATTTAAATGGAATCCCGTAAAGGTTTGCCTTTGGGGGCAAATCGGCGCCCTGCCAGTTCTGGCATAAGGGCAAAGGCACAAAGACTGAACCTTTTTCCTTTGCCCCTTAGCCTTCTTCTAGCCTCTCTTCTTGAGGAACTTCTTCCTTCCGAGACCAACCAGGCCAATCAGCCCGGTACCCAGAAGGAACATGGTAGCTGGTTCGGGGACAGGGGAAGAAACTTCCATCTCGAACGTATAATCGCTCCCAGCGATTGGTACATCAGCTCCAATTTGAAACCCAATATTGCTAATATGGTCGAGGTTAACGTCATTCAAGTTAGTAATGTCCATCCAGCCCAGGTAGTCGCCGCTTCTCCAGACCTCACAATCGGTAAAATCCAACGTGACAACCCCTTGTTTGCCATCTTCAATTGTGGTCCAGTGATTCTGAACATAATAATCAGGTTCTCCCAAGTCCGTGTAGCCGACGTTGAAGTACAGTTGATAGTTCCAGGGATTCTCGTTTAAATTCTCAAAGAGTAGGGAATAGCTGTCATAACCAATCAGACTTCCCAAGCCCAAATCAAGGTTTGTCGGCATGTCGCCTGGGACTCCCCCATATGGGGTCCCCCAGAAATTTGCTCCGATCTGAATTGCTCCCCAACCAAACTCGCTTAGTCGAACGTTACCTCCGTACTTGGCTCCATTCGTACGAGGCTGCACATAAAAAAGCTGGGTTCCAGAGGAGTCGGGGTTTTCCCATGTCTCATAAAGCGCTTGGAGCTGAGTGGCACTCATTGTAAAAGCAGTTGCCCAAGCGCTTGTCGTTGTCGCCAATAAAAACACTACGAGAACTAAAAACAGTAAGATTCTTGATAGC
>DQZA01000278.1 GCA_011042035.1 Desulfobacteraceae bacterium | reverse complement strand
GAAGGTGAACCATCAATGGTTGAACTCGTCAAGCAGGTGTCGCGCCGTAGGAGGTGGGAAAAGGTTCCATCCCTGGTGTATCGTGATGGCGATTCCCTTCAAAGCACCCCCATTGGCGACTACAAGGATGTAGACCAGCTTCCAATGCCTTCAAGGCATCTGTTGCCCCTGGGACGTTACAAGGCACTCGGCATGCCCATAACAATGACCACAAGCCGCGGATGCCCTTTTAAGTGCATTTTTTGCGTGGGGCGGAAGATGGGAGGGAGCAGAGTACGACTCCGAAGTCCTGGAAAGGTGGTGGATGAGTTTGAATCCTTGGCCCGTCTAGGTTTTACCCAAATCAACATTGCTGATGACCTTTTCACGGCAAACAAGGATCACTGTCTCACAACATGCAATGAGATACAAAAACGTGGTCTTTCCTTTCCTTGGTCTGCCTTTGCGCGGGTCGATACCATTGCACCCGCCTTACTTAATGTGATGAAAGGGGCAGGATGCCGGACCATTAGCTTTGGGGTGGAATCGGCCGACCCCGAGATACTCCGAACCATCAGAAAAGGTATTACCCCTGATCAGGTGGTAGCCGCAGTGGAGATGTGTATGGATGCCGGAATCAGTCCTCATGCGTCTTTTATTTTAGGTCTGCCCGGAGAAACGGCTTCCACCATTAAACGTACTATTGAGTTTGCCGAGGGCCTGAAGCAAATGGGAGCATCCTACGGATTCCATCTACTTGGCCCCTTTCCGGGTACAGAAGTAAGGGAAAGGGCACGGGAGCTTGGAATACGCATCCTAACCGATGACTGGTCTCAGTACCACGCAAACAGGGCCATCGTGGAAACCACCGGTGCTACCAAGGAAATGATGGACTCGGTAGTGGAACATTGGGAAAAAAAGTTCCTGGATTGGCTAGGGTATATTGAGAAAAACATGGAATCAGGCACCGCCAGCAACGCTGAGGTGTGGCAATACAAGAAGTTAAGGTATTGCTCCATAATTTATGAGTTGATGATGAACTCCGCGCTGGAGGAAAACGGCATTGTCCCGGGGGCAAACGCTAAAGTAGAAGGCCTCCAAAGGCTTGCCGGGCAACTCAGCCGTCAAATCCGTTATGGGCGTGATGAAATTGCAGAGGCCCTTGACTTCGCAGCTGGCCAAGGAACACTTATCTGTACGGAGAAAAATGGCGCCCTAAAATGGCAGTGGAACGATGAGTTACCCTAGCTTCTTTTGATACGAGGACTCATCAGCAGAGCTCTAGCCTTCGCTCCAAAAGGAATGAGAAAAAAGCTGCGAGGCACGCGTAATATCATACAGCATATCGGCAGCAAGAAGCGTTGAAGCGGCAGTCCATGTTGTCTTTTCTTTTGTGAAGATGCGGCAGTCCGGCAGGGTAAAACCCGTCCAGTACGCACCGTTTTTGTACCTCATGTTCGTAATCCACCCGAATACCTCTTCAGCCAAGTCCCTTAAGCCTGCCGCCGCAAGGGTCATTACCAATTCAGAGGTCTCAGCCATTGTTACCCATGGCCTGTCACTCACGCATCTGACCCCAGTGCCATTTATGACGAATCTATCCCAACCCTTTTCCAGCCTTCTTCTGGCGGCCTCACCTCTTACGGCCCCACAAAGAACAGGATAGTACCAGTCCATTGCATACCTTCTGGTAGAAGGATCAAACAGGTCCTGCCGCGTTGAAATGGCCTTGCCTAGCTCTTGCCTTGCATCCTCCCACGCCGGCCTGTCCTCTCCCAGCAATTGGGCCAACTTGGTGGCACATCCAAGGCTCAAATAAATGGAGCAACACCCTGTGAGCAAGGCCTTCTCGTCAATGCTCCCATCCATTTTTAGTGCCCAGAAGACCTGTCCCCCACGCCCTTGTAGCGTAATGACAAAATCCGTGGCTCTTTCCACCGTAGACCACATTGTCTCCACAAAGGCCATGTCCTTGCAGGCAATGTGGTAGTGTAAGAGGCCCGTTGCAATGTAGGCAGATGCATTTGAGTCCTTGTACCAGCCCTTTCGGGGTCTCCCCCTCCAAAATGTGGAACACCAGCTTCCATCAGGCAACTGTTTCTCCTTACACCAGAGGTACGCCCTTCTGGCCCTTTCCGCGTATCCACCTACAGTGAGCCCCATTGCGCTTTCCACATGGTCCCAGACGTCCGTCTTCCCCCAACGCGACCATGGAATCTCGCCATCTCTTCGCTGCACTCCCGCTATATAGTCCGCAGCCCTGAGAAGGCTTCTTACGCAGCGCCGCTGCTGTGTAGCTAGCTTAAGAACAGACATCTTCACCCTTTCGAAAATACATAACCAGGCTCTTTCCCATAACGGGCGTAAGTAATGCGTCAAGGACACGAGTAATTTTTGGCTTTTTCATAATGTCCCATAGCAGCAAATCATGGTACAGCTTGACAAGTCGAGAGTTCTCGTTATCTAGACCCACCACACACCTTAACCACCAATAGGGGCTGTGGAGCCCATGGGCAAAGTGGGTTGCCCAATGGGATAATCCCTTACCCTCCACAAGCAGTTGTAACTCCTCTCTCCTGTATATCCTCAGGTGGCCCCCGCTTGAGGCGCCGTAAGACCTGGAAAGGGCCCAGCAAATCTTCTCGGGCAAAGTCCTGGGCACACTTATTACCAAGTCACCACCCGGCCTAAGCACCCTTGAAAGCTCAGAGACCGCTTCCCCAGGGTCCAAGACGTGCTCGAGCACCTCTGAACATATCACCAGGTCAAAGAAGCCATCCTTGAAAGGCAAGAAACAAATGTCAGAAACTGCAAACTCGCAGTATCTCGCCTTCAGGGTCCCGAAACTTCTCTCCAGTGCGACTCGCTCACAGGCCTTGGTAAGTTCCTCATAAACAAGGTCGGTTCCCACAACCTCCACACCCTTGAAACGTGACAAGGCACAGCAATGGCGGCCACTACCGCAGCCCACATCCAGCACCCTCCACCCAGGCTTAACTGATAGTTTGTCGAGATCTATGGTTATCACCCATGGCCTCCCAATAGGCCCTGACTGTCTTCCGGGCTGCCTGCTCCCAGGTAAATTGGTCCAATACCCTTCTGCGGCCAGCTTCCCCGAGGTCTTTCGCCCACTCTGGATAATCCAAAAGCTGCATTAATGCCCCAGCCAATGCATGGCTGTCCCCCGGTGGTACCAACAATCCCGCATCACCTATCACCTCTGGCAGCGCCCCGCCTGTTGTGCTTATCACGGGAAGGCCACAAGCCATGGCCTCAGCAGCGGGCAACCCAAATCCTTCATACAAAGATGGAACCACCGCAACCCATGAACGGGCGTAGTGCCTCACCAGGTCCTCGTCGCTCACCCTGCCCGTAAATGTTACAATCTCTCCTATGCCCAGCTCACTCACAAGACGACTGACCCGTCCGTTTTCCCTAGGAGATCCTATTACAACGAGGTTCACCGCCCTTTTTTCGCTTACTTCCCCGACAGCCTTTAACAGGTAATGAAGCCCCTTCAACGGAATATCACTGCTATTTGTTACGATAACTCGGCACCTGTCCCGCTCAACACCACTAACCGGCCTAAACAGTGAAGTATCAACCCCGTTTGGCGCAACTATAAATTTACTCTTCGGTATCCCGAACTCCCTGGCGATGTCATCCCTTGCGCATTTTGACACAGTTATTATGCGGTCCAGCCTCTTAGACACTCGCTTTTGCATTCCCACAAATGAATACCAGCGCATTATCTGGACCCTGCGCCTGAAATTGGGCGCCTCCCTTAACGCCGTATCCCTGTCCACTGTTATAGGGTGATGAATGGTGGCTATAGTGGGAACAAATCGCCTTATGGCCAACAGTCCATAGGAGAGACACTGATTGTCATGAACGATATCATAGTCACCAAACCTGTCCCGGAGGAGCAAAAAGGCCCTGAGGCCAAAGGTAAAGGGCTCAGGGAAACCCATGGTGCACACGCTGAGCCATTCTACTAGGTTTATAGGGTTTGCCAACTCCTTGAGGGATGGCACCCGGAACAAGGCCTCCGGGTTATAAAGGTCCAGACACCTTGGCATATGGACAGGGATGGCCTGATCCAGCTCCAGTCCTGGTGGACCTGAAACAACCTCCACATGGTGCCCAAGGTCCTTTAGCGCCCGGCTCAAGTTTCTTACATATACCCCCTGGCCTCCACAATGGGGGTTAGTCCGATAGCTCAAAAGGCACACTCTCAGTGGCCGGTCCCCAACCCTGGGCCCTGATGCTGATGAACTTGAGGGCATCCGGGGCCTCACTTTCTGGGTTCTTCGCCTCATTAAAATAAACGAGTCGAATTCATTTGATATAGTGCTAAATTAGTTGCGGGGGAATCATAGGACTTGAACCCGCCATTTATTCCATGCTGCTTGCTGGCGGGGCTATTGCTATGCTGTTTATTTCTGG